>JBJYWW010000241.1:0-14979 GCA_046259645.1 Anaerolineae bacterium | reverse complement strand
CCGGAGACGCCTGTCGACACGCCGGAGACGCCTGTCGACACGCCGGAGACGCCTGAAGTCACCGACACGCCGACGGACACGGCCACGCCGACCGAGACGGTGGGTTTCATGATCTACATGCCCATCGCCGACAAGGCGGCCACGGAGCCGGTTCCGACGGAGGAACCGGTCGACACGGTCGAGCCAACGGACGAGCCCACCGACGAGACGCCGACACCGGGCGAGCCCACCACCGAGCCAACCATCGATCTCACGGGGGAGCCCACGGAGGAGCCGACCACCGAGCCGCCAGCGGACTCGGTTGAGTTCGATCTGCTCGAGTTGGAGGAATCCGGCATCTCGGGCACCGCGGTCATGCTGCAGATCGACACCGATCTTGAGATCACGCTCGGCCTCGACGGCACCGACGCGGAATTGGCTTACCCAGCGAGCATCTACACCGGGACGTGCGCTGACATCGGCGAGTACGTGATGCCCCTGAGCGACGTCGAGGACGGGGTCTCCGTGACCCTCTATCCGGACACGCCGCTAGCGGACTTCACCTCGCTGGAGCACTTGATCCTGATCGAGGATCCCGACCTGGTCATGGCGCTCGCGTGCGGCGAGGTGCCGCAAGGGGACTAGCAGCGCCGCGCGGAGGCCCGCTCGCGAGCCGCGCGCCGCAGGGAAGAACGCCGACAGGGCGCCCATCGGGCGCCCTGTCTCACTGCCTGACAGATGGGCGGCTCGCGGCGGCTCGGGGCCGACGAGCGCGCCGCGCTCCGGCGCGGAGCGACTACCGCGCCGGCACGGTCCCGAGTCCCGACTAATCCAGGCTGGCGAGGTAGGTGACGAGCCGGTCGAGCTCCTGCGGCGTCAGCAGGGCGCCAACCGTCGCCGGCATCACGCTAGTACCATTGGCCGTGCAGTACGTGTCTACCTCGTCAACGCAGAAGATACTCGGCTCGAGAATGCTCTCGCGGATGTACTCCTCGACGGACGTCGCCGCGCCGTCCGATGCCAGGTACTTCGCGTCCTCGATGCGCGTGGCGGCGACGCTGCCGACGTGAGTGAGGTTGGGGCACGTCTTCCCGGCCGCGTCCGTTCCCTCGATGGTGTGGCACGCAGCGCACGTCGACGGCAGCTTGACCACTACCGCCACGTCCTCACCCGCGAACGCGGCGGCGAGGGCGGTCTGGGTTGGCCGCACGACATCGAGGGTCTCGGAGCGCACCGTGCCTGACGGCGAGCTCTGGAAGAGCGTCCAGACAAGCCACCCGAGGACCAGCACGATGATCGCGAAGCCGGTCCACACAGCCAGCGTGTAGACCGTACCGAACGTCCTGACTGGTGCGTCCTCCTGCTGCGTCATGGCTCTCCCAATCCGTCGTGGCATGGTCGCCCTGGGCCGGGCGCGGTCGGGATTCTATGGAGCGGCCGAATCGCTGTCAAGCTGCCGGCGAGAGCCCGGCGCACGGGGATCCGAGTGGGCTGGGCGTGCTGAGCGCCATGCGCGGGATGCGCAGGCTGGGCGGGATGCCGGGCCTCCCGGCAGAGTCGAGGCAGTGCTCAGCTAGACTCCGACGCCCCGCTCGTCGCGCAGCTTCTCCCACTCCGGGCGCGGGTCGGCCAGCCGGAGCGTCTCCCTGAGCTCCGCGACCCGGTCCCTGATGACCGCGGCCCGCTCGAACTCCAGGTCCGCGGCCGCGCGCCGCATCTCGATCTCGAGCTCCTTGATCACCGCTGCGATGTCCTCGCGAGCCATGCGCCCGGGATGGACCTCGTACTCCTCTTCGTCCTCGGCCACCTTCTTGACCCGCTCGGTCAGGTCGTGGACCGCCTTGACGATCGACCGCGGCGTGATGCCGTGCTCCTCGTTGTACGCCTCCTGCTTGGCGCGCCGCCGGTCCGTCTCGTCGATGGCGCTTCGCATCGCCTCCGTCATCTTGTCGGCGTACATCACGACCGTGCCGTCGATGTGCCTCGCGGCGCGGCCGATGGTCTGGATCAGCGCGGTGTCGCTGCGCAGGAAGCCCTCCTTGTCGGCGTCCAGGATGGCGACCAGGCTCACCTCCGGCAGGTCGAGGCCCTCGCGCAGCAGGTTGATGCCGACGACGACGTCGTACACGCCGCCGCGGAGGTCGCGCAGGATCTCGACGCGCTCGAGCGTGTCGACCTCGCTGTGCAGGTAGTGCACCTTGATGCCGAGCTCGCGCAGGTACTCGGCGAGGTCCTCCGCCATGCGCTTCGTCAGCGTCGTCACCAGCGCCCGCTGACCCGCGGCGACACGACCGTTGATGCGCCCGACGAGATCCTCGACCTGCCCCCTCGTCGGCCGGACGATCACCTGCGGATCGACCAGACCGGTCGGCCGGATGATCAGCTCGGCCACCCGCTCCGACTTCGCCAGCTCGTACGGCCCCGGCGTCGCCGACGTGTAGACGACCTGGAAGACGCGATCCTCCCATTCGGGGAACTTCAGCGGCCGGTTGTCGAGCGCCGACGGCAGCCGGAAGCCGTGCTCGACGAGCACCTCCTTGCGCGACCGGTCGCCGTGGTACATGGCCCTGATCTGCGGGAGCATCATGTGGCTCTCGTCGAGGAACATGAGCACGTCGTCCGGGAAGTAGTCCAGGAGCGTCCACGGCGCCTCGCCCTCCTCGCGCCCGGCCAGGTGGCGCGAGTAGTTCTCGATGCCGGAGCAGGTGCCGGTCTCCTGCAGCATCTCCAGGTCGTACTGGGTCCGCATGCGCAGTCGCTGCGCTTCGAGCAGCTTGCCCTGGTCCTCGAGCTCGGCGAGCCGCTCCGCCAGCTCCGCGCGGATCAGCTCGATGCCTCGCTCCAGCCTGTCCCGCGGCGTGATGAAGTGCTTGGCGGGGTAGATCTCGATGGCGTCGAGCTGCTCCAACACCTCGCCCGTGGTCGTGTCGATGCGCGACATGCGCTCGATCTCGTCGCCGAACAGCTCGACCCGGAAGGCCGTCTCGGCGTAGGCCGGGTGGATCTCGAGAGTGTCGCCGCGGGCGCGGAACGTGCCGCGGCGCAGCTCGTAGTCGTTGCGGTCGTACTGGATCTCGACGAGGTGACGCAGCAGCTTGGTCCGGTCCCGCCGCTCACCAGTCTCGAGCTTCACGACGACCTGCCCGTACGCTTCCGGCGAGCCGATGCCGAAGATGCAGCTCACGCTCGCCACGATGATCACGTCGCGACGCGTGAAGAGGGCGCTGGTCGCCGCGAGGCGGAGCCGGTCGATCTCGTCGTTGATCTTGGAGTCCTTCTCGATGTACGTGTCCGTCTTGGGCACGTACGCCTCCGGCTGGTAGTAGTCGTAGTAGGACACGAAGTACTCGACGGCGTTGTCGGGGAAGAACTCGCGGAACTCGGAGTAGAGCTGCGCGGCCAGCGTCTTGTTGTGCACGAGCACTAGCGCGGGGCGGTTGAGCGTGTCGATCACCTGCGACATCACGTACGTCTTGCCCGTGCCCGTGGCGCCCAGCAGCGTCTGGTGGCGCATGCCGCGCCGCAGCCCGTCCACTAGCTGCGCAACTGCCTCCGGCTGATCGCCGGTCGGCTGGAACGGGCTTACCAGCTTGAAGTCGGGCATGATCGGGCTCCCGCAGCGTGTCGAACACGTGTTCGCCATAGGATAGCCGACGGACCCGGCCCTCGCCAGCTTCGTGCAGCCGACGCCGGGGGCCGCGACGGTCGGTGCGCTAGCGCGCGGCGAGAGCGATCGGCAGATGCAGCGTGCTGGGACCGGGGGGAGACGACGGCGTTGGAGACGGCGAATCGGTGGCCGCGGGCGACGGCGACACGGCCTCGGTCGGCGCCGTTGTCTCGCTTGCCGTCGGGGTCGGTGTGCTGGTCGGGGTCGCCGTGGGCTGCGGCGTTGCCGTCGCCGTGGGCGTGGCTGTGGCGGTCGGCGTCGGTGTGGCCAGCGTGTCCAGCAGCGGTCCGTACACGACGTGCACGGCGCCGGACGAACGGCGCGCCGCCGGCGCCGAGTCCGGCAAGCCGATGTGCAGGTCGTCGATACCATCGCCGCTCGTGTCGCCGAGCACGAGCGACGCGCCGGCGTTGCCCGCGTTCTCCTCCGGTCCGAGCACGATGAGCGGTGGCTGGTCCTCTTCTATGCGCCGCACTCCGCTGGTGCTCAGCGGCCCGCGGAACCCGTACGCCACGCTCGCCTTGGGGATGGCGCCGGCGTCCGACCACGGAGCCACGACCAGGACATCCAGGGCGCCGTCTCCGTCCAGGTGACCGGTCTCGATCCACCAACCAAGGCGGCCCTCGTCGTCAGCCGCCGTGATGAGCTCCCCGTGCTCGACCGACTCGAGGTTGACCTCGCCGCCAGTGATCGGGCCCTCGAGCACGTAGACGGCACCAGCCCGTCGCGTTTGCAGCGGCGCTCCGATGAGCAGGTCGCGCTGCCCGTCGCCGGTGACGTCCGCGACATGGACCGGATGGCCGCGGCAGCTGCACGTTCCGACCGCGATGGCCGTCCCGAGTCGGTACTCCTCGCCGCCGGTGACGATGGCGGTCGGCTCGTCCACCGCGAGGTCCACCTCTCCACCTGCCGACAAGCCGCCCGCGAACACGTAGACCGCACCGGAGTTGAGCTGCTCGCCGGCCCGGCCGGTGGTCAGCGCGCTGGCCAGCAGATCGTCGACGCCGTCGCCGGTGATGTCCCCGGCGGCGATCGCCGCACCGAACCACGACGTGTCGGTCGCGCCGGTGATCGTCCAGTCGGCCTCGTCGGTTCGCAGGTTGCGGAGCTCGTCCTTCGCGATCGGTCCCCACCACACGAAGACCGCGCCTATCGACGGGCCGCGGAACGCCGCCGCCACGGCGAGGTCCGTCTGGCCGTCGTTGTTGAAGTCGCCGGTGGTGAGGTCGGTGCCGAGCTGGTCCGACTCGACGGGCCGAGCATCGCCCGCGATCAGGGCATCGGGGTCCTCGTAGAGGAGATCGTGGTAGCCCCCGACCTCGGAGCCGCCGAACATCACGTAGACGGCGCCGCCGTTGTGCTGCTCCGAGGGTTCGGGCAGCCGATCGTCGATGGGGTCGGCGAGCAGCGAGCCGAGGAGGAGGTCGCCCACCCCATCGCCGTTGAGATCGCCCGTACCGACGGCTGAGCCCATCCGGGCCTCGCGCCCGCGGCCGAAGAAGGCCCAGTCGGCGTTCTCGGTGTTCATCATGTCCACGGAGCCCGACCGCTCGGCGCCGCCGAACAGCACATACGTCCGTCCGACGATGTTGCGGCCCGAGCCGCTGCTCCAGTGGGCGCCCATCACCAGATCCGCGATGCCGTCGCCCGTGACGTCCCCGGCCCGCAGGTCGTTGCCCAGCTGGTCCTTCGCGGGGGAGCCCAGCACCATCACGTCGCCGTCCCCGGCCGCGAGGTCCACGATCCGCTCGGCAGCGACCTGGGCGGAGCGCGGTTCGTCGCTGGCGAGCGCCAGCGCGGCCAGCGCCGCCGCTGCCGCCACCGCGCCCAGCACCGCCAGCGCGAGCGGCAGCACCGACCGCCAGGCTAGCCGCTCCGCGGCGGCCGGCGTGGCGCGTGGCCGGGCGGCCGCACGCGTTGGACGATCGCCAACCGACCAGATGAGCGGCTGGCTCGCGCCTACGTTGCGGTTGTCTCGCTCGGGGGCCGGTGAGCGGCGAGTCATAGTGTCTGCCATGTGGTGCGCTCGGTCGCGGCATTATAGCCGCGCCGATGGGTCGCACCAACGGGCTTGCCGCGGAGACGCGCGGCGCGGCGCATTGACCTCGCGGTGAGGCGACCGTACACTGGCGCGCATGGTCGTCGGGGTCATGACGGTGACGCTCCACGCCTCCGCGTCCAGGTCGCTGAAGGACAAGCGACGGGTCGTCAGGCGCCTCACGTCGCGCGTGCAGGGCAAGTTCAACGTGGCGGTGGCCGAGGTCGACGCGCTCGACTCGTGGCGCACCATCACGCTCGGCGTCGCGTGCGTCTCGACGGACGGCGCGCACGCCCACGCGGTATTGGAGAAGGTCGCGACCGCCATCGAGCGCGAGCGCGTCGACGCCGAGATGATGGACTACGCCATCGAGCTCTGGTGACGCCGAGCCGCCGGCGCGACGGCCCTACGCGGGTCACGGGCGGACGGCGACGGCCGCTCCCGCGCCGGCTCAGCCCTTTGCTGCGGCGATTGCCGCCTCGTATAATCGCGCCACCATGGCAGGGGACAACGGCCGATGACTCCCGAGACCAGGCAGCTCCTGGCGCACCTATCCGAGTCCTTGCTGGTGGGCATCGCCTTCCTCGTGCTCGCGGCTGCCACCGTGGTGTTGTTCATGCTCTGGCGGGGCCTGATCATCGCGCGCCGCGAGGGCGCGGAGTACGTCCGACGCGTGCTGGCGTATGTTGCCGCGGCCGAGGACCAGGCCCGCCGCACGGCGCTCACCAGCCTCGAGCCCCAGATTCGGGTCGCTAGCGCCGTAGCCGGCGTGCGAGCGGCGGCCCGAGTGTTGATAGGCGGTCCGGCAGCACTGCCCGGCGCCGACGACGACTCGGCCCCGGTCTGACGATCGGCCGAGCCGCCGCGCCTCGATCCTACCTCCCAGCCACAACGCACGGAGAGCCCAACCATGCCTGAGAACGGAACGCAAGTCGCCGGTGACAGCGCGCCACTGCACGTGGCGATCGTCGGCGGCGGACCTTCTGGCTTCTATGCCGCGCTCAACTTGCTCGAGCGCGATGACCTGGACGTGCACGTCGACCTGTTCGACCGCCTGCCAATGCTGTTCGGGCTGGTGCGGTACGGCGTGGCGCCGGACCACGCCAAGATCAAGAACGTCACTCGCGTCTTCGAGCGCGGGATGGACAAGGCCGGTGCCAGGTTCCGGTTCTTGGGCAACGTCGAAGTGGGGACCGACGTCTCGCTCGACGAGCTGATGGCGCACTACGACGCCGTCATCCTGGCGTTCGGCGCCCAGAGCGACCGGCGTCTGAACATCCCGGGCGAGGACCTGCACGGCGTGTATGCCGCTCGCGAGTTCGTCGCTTGGTACAACAGCCATCCCGACTACGAGGACGCCGAGTTCGACCTCGATACGGAGCGGGCGATGGTGATAGGGGTCGGCAACGTCGCGATCGACGTCGCGCGAATCTTGGCCAGCACGGACGAGGAGCTGTCCAGCACCGACATCAACCCGAATGCGCAAGCTGAGATCGCCGCCAGCCCCATCAACGACATCCTCGTCGTCGCGCGGCGCGGGCCGGCGCAGGCCGCCTGCACCGCGGTCGAGCTGCGCGAGATGGGGAACCTGCAGGAAGCGACGCTCGTGGTGTCGCAGCGCGATCTCGACCTCGACCCGCTTTCGCGCAAGCTGCTCGAACAGGGTGACATCGACAGCCAGAACAAGCGCAACTTGGACGCGATGGCCGAGGAGTCCGAGCGCGAGATCCCGGACGACAGGCCCTACATCCACTTGCGGTTCTACGAGTCCCCGGTCGAGTTCATCGGTGAGGACAGGCTCGAGGCGGTGAAGCTCCGCCGCAACAGCCTGACGCAGCGCGGCGACGGCAAGGTGGTCGTCGAGCCCACGGACAAGTTCGAGGTCGTCCCGTGCGGCGTGGCGTTCCGCAGCATCGGCTATTTGGTCGAGCCCGTGCCCGGCGTGCCGTACTACGAGCCTTGGTCGTGGATACCGAACGTGGCCGGCCAGGTGCTGAAGGAGAAGGACGGGCCGCCCTACCTCGGCCTGTTCGTGACCGGCTGGGCGAAGCGCGGCCCGAGCGGCGTGATCGGGACGAACAAGCCGTGCGCCGCGGAGACAGTCGAGTCGCTGCTGGCGGCCCGCGAGCGGGGCGAGCTGCCTGCACGTACCGGTGAGGACATCGGCGACGTGCTGCGCGACCGCGGAGTGCGGTTCATCACGCGGTCAGATTGGGAGCACCTCGACAAGCTCGAGAGGGAGCGCGGCGAAGCGGTCGGTCGTCCGCGAGTCAAGTTCGACGGCATCGACGACATGCTGGAGGCGGTGCGGGACTGAGGAGACGGCTGCTTGAGTCGCCGGCCGAGGGGTCGCGCGGCTGATTCGCGCCGCGCGTCACGGGCGTGGGTCCTACGCGCTCTGCTCCTCGTCCGCCATCGCGACTTCGGGAGCGTCCAAGCGCTGCGGCGCCGGTGACGAGTTGTTCCGCCTGGCGCTGTCTTCGAACGCGGGCATCGGCAGGTCCCGCGCCGCGATGACCTCGTCGTGATCGGCGGCTAGCTCCAGCGTGCGAAGCGTGCGACCGTCACCGCTCTCGCGCGAGCTCTCCGACAGGATGCCGCGCTCCTTGAACTGCGATAGGAGCTCGGTCACGCGATCCTCGGTGTATCCGAGTGCGTGGTGCGGCGAAAGCGCGTGCGACCGGATGAAGCCGAAGGTCATGTAAGGCCGGTGCTCCGCCAGCCAGCACACGAGCTGCAGCAGGCGCACGTCGTCGGTCAGCCCGTCGTCCGGCGGCCCCGCCACTACCGGAGCCACCTCCGGGTCCATTCGGAGGGGGTCGTACAAGTCGGCGCTCTCGATCAGGTCCTGCGAGACACTGCCGGGCACGCCGCTGATGACCACCTGCTTGCTGAAGCGGTTGCGGGCGCGCGCGGTGACTCGGATGAAGTCCGAGTCGCCGGTCATCAGCACCAGGGTGTTGACGTACGGGCGGTCGAGCAGGCAGTCGATGATGTCCATCAGCATCGCCATGTCCGCGCTCGACTTGTGCACGACATCGGGGCTGCGGCGCGGGACGTCGCGCGGCGTGATGCCTGCAACCTCCAGCTTGCGCCGGAACACGGACGGATGCTGAGTGAAATCGCCGTACGCGTAGGCCACGGCAACCGGACCGTACTTGCGGGCCTTCTCGATCAGCTCCTGGCAGTCCGGTTCGCGACCGACGTTGTTGAGCATCCCGTAACGTATGTTCTCGAAATCGACAAACAAGCCAACTTCAAGCTGAGTGGCCATGGGGCAAGGGTCCTCCACTTCACAACCCGCGCCGCAGGGGCTACTTTGGCGCGGTCCAAATCCAAATGTGTTAGAGCTCCAGGGCGGGCAACACGATGTTAGCGACTCCCCGCCGCGTCGTCAACGGTGCTGTTGTCAGAAGGGGCGCGCGGTCGCGATCCGCGTCGGCTAGCGCGGGCTCAGCTCGATGGACGCGCGCTCCGCCGCTTCGGTGGGCGAAGCCGCGTCCTCGGCCACGCCCAGCATCGACCAGGGACCTGTCCAGTGGATGCGCACGTCCACCAGCCGGCCCAGCAGGGGGCGTGGGTCCTCGAAGAACACGAGCTTGTTCGTCCGGGTCCTCGCGCGCCACCGCGGTCCGTCGCGCCCCTCCACCAACGTCTCCACGGTGCGCCCCGCGTAGTCGGCGTTGATGTCCGCGCGGATCGCCTCCTGCAGCTGATCGAGCTCGCGCCGCCGGCGCTCCTTGTCCTCGTCGGTGACGTCGTCCTCCATCACCTTGGCGGCGACCGTGCCCGGTCGGGAGGAGAACTTGGCGATGTGAGCCTTGTCGAGGCGCAGCTCATGCAACAAGTCGTAAGTCGCCCGGAACTGCTCCTCAGTCTCGCCGCTGAAACCGACAATGACGTCGGTGTGGATCGCCACTCCGGGGATCCGCTCGCGCAGCTTGTCGACCAACCGGCGGTACTCGTCGACGTTGTAGCCGCGCTTCATCCGCCGCAAGACCTCGTCGTGCCCGGCCTGCACAGGCACCTCGATGTGCTCCATCACCTTAGGCAGGCGAGCCACGGCATCGATCAGCCCGTCGGTCATGAACGTCGGGTGGCTGGTGAGGAAGCGGATGCGCTCCAGTCCCCGCACGTCGCTGAGGCGCTCGAGCAGTCGCGGCAGCCCGTCGTCCAGGCCCAGGTCGTGGCCGTAGCGGTCGACGATCTGGCCGAGAAGCGTCACCTCGCGAACGCCGCCCGCGACAAGCCCCTCGACGTGACGCGAAACCTCCTCCGGCGCTCGGCTGCGCTCCGGGCCGCGCCGCGAGGGTATGATGCAGTAGGTGCATACCCAGTTGCAGCCAAGCACCGCGGGCACGTGAGCGCTCACCATGGCCCCGCGCTCACGCTCAGGTATCGGCACGAGCTCGGTCGACGGACCGTCCTGCAGCCGCCAACGCGCGGCCGTGTCGGCCTCTTCGCCCTCGCGGGCTGCCGAGTCGAGCGCCCTCGCCGTCAGGAAGCTCGTCATGGTCTCGGTCTGCGATGGCGGGATGAACACGTCGACGTACGGGAAGCGACGCGGCAGGTCGCGCGCCGGGCGATGACCGACCAGGCAGCCCATCAGGCCGATGACCACTTCCGGCCGCGCCTCCTTGAGTGGCCGCAGAGAGCCGAGCCGACCGTAGATGCGATCCTCCGCCTGCTGGCGCACCACGCACGTGTTGAGCACCACGACGTCCGCGGCCTCGATGTCGTCGGTCCACGAGTAGCCGAGGCGCTCGAGGCTCGCCGCGAGGTGCTGGCTGTCCGCGGTGTTCATCTGACAGCCGATGGTCCAGACGTGGTAGTTCATGGCCTCGGCTACATCTGACCGATCACGCCCTCGAGGTCCCAGAAGCCCTCCAGGCGCGCTATCCGCCCGTGGTCGTCCACCTCGAGCACGTCGATGCCCTCGAAGTCGATGTCCTTGCCTGTTGCGCTGGTGCCCGAGGCCGACCACTTGACGGCCGCGCGGTCGCCTCGCACGTGCACGGCGTCGACCTGCATCGTGAGCGCGCTCCACGCCCGGTGCAGTCCCTTGTGGAAGGCCGCTAGGTCGTCGATGCTGGTTACGGGCGGCGTCCCAACGGGATCCTCGAAGTGCAGATCCGGTGCGAAGAGCACGACGAACGCCTCGGTTTCGGGCGCCACGATGCGCTCGAAGTAGTCGCGCGCGATAGCGGCCGTTCGGTCATCTTCCATTTCCACGCCCTCCCTGGCCTGCAGCATCGGTCTCGGGCGAACCCACCCAGTATAGCGATCCGATGACGGGCGCCGCAACGCGGCCGCCGCGTTCGGGCTGAGGAGCCGGACGGTCGCGCCGCACGCCTCGCCGGTGGCGGCGGTGGCGGTGGCTAGCCGTCGCACCCGACCTGCGGCGCGGGTTCGATGAGGCGCGCGCCCTTGACGAACACCTCGCGCCGGCCACTCGAGATCGAGGACCCGGGCAGCGTCACAACACCTATCTCCACCGCAACCCGTTGGCCAGGTCGCAGCTCGAAGCCCCGGGCAATGGGCTCGATGTGGCTGGTCACGAGCTGCTCGATGCCGCTCGCGTCGACGCCCGCAACCACTGACGCGTGTACGTGGACCCTGTCGTATCGGCCGGCCGGCAGGTAGCCGCAAGCCGCCAGCGAGGCGCCGTCGACCCGGAGCGTCGCAGCACCGGCGGCCGCCGTCGCCTCCGCCTCATCCCGAGCCGCCGCAGCGCGTTGGCCGGAGTCCGACGCCGCCAGGTGGACTAGCGCCGCAGTGACAGGCAGCAGCTGCCAGCCCTCGTCACGTACCGGGCCGCTGCCGGCGCCGGCCCACTCCGGGACAAGCGACAGCGAGTCGAGGTCAGCCAGGTCGGCGTCGTCGATAGTCAGCCACAGCTGGACCTGCCCGCGGCCCACTTGCTCGAGCTCGCGCGCGTCCAAGGCCGGAGTGGGACTCTGCTCGAGCGCGCACCCGCCGCAGAGCCAGGCCGTGGCGAGCCCGGCAAGCGCGGCCGACACGATCGGCGCCGCTCCGCGGCTCGCGATAGCGACCACCGCGCGCTCAGCCGGTGTCGCCCGAGCCCGCCACGGTCTCGCCGCCCAACTCCGTCCAGCCGAAGAGCCCCTCGTCGATGACCTTCACCTGTGGGAACCCGTCGGCCACCAGGGCATCCGCCACCTGAACGGCCTCGGCGTGGGGGCACTCGCAGTACGCCACGATCAGCCGATCGCGTGGCAGCTCGGACAAGTGCTCGTCGGCGGCGAAGTACGGCACGTTGATCGCCCCGGGAATGTGGCCGAACTCGTAATCGAGCTCCGGCCGAGCGTCGACGAAGACGATGTCGACGCCAGCGTCGCGGGCCTCCATCACGTACTTCACCGGCACCAACAGGTCGGAGTCGGGGCTCAGCGCTTCCAGCGCCTCGGCCGACAGCCCTGCGGCGCCCAGCGCTCCCCCGGCGGCGTCAGGCTCGGCGCCGGCTGCCTCTGAGGGCGACGCTCCGTCTTGCGTCGAGCCGGCGGCCACGCCCTCGCCCGCGAGCGCCGCGGCGCCACCGTCGGCTCCGGTCTCGCTGCCGTCCCCCTGTGCCGTGCACGCGGCGAGCATCGCCGCGGCGAAAACCAGTGCCGCGGCTACCGGCACGGCACGCGCGGCGGCCATCTTGCGCTTGTTCATCATCAGCGACGTTCCTCCCTGACGGCTCTCGTGCCGAAACGAAAAGGACGCCAAGGATGCGTCAGCCGTCGCTGATGTCCAAAGGCCCCTCGGTTGCGCGCCCTCCACCCGGTCCGCGGCGACGGCCGGCCGGCTGCGCTACTGCACCGCCAGCCCGATGCCGCGAGGCGGCAGCACGTACTCGTAGTCGATCGCGGTCTTGGTGCCTCCGGGCACGCCCACTCGCAGGCCGATCAGGTACTTGTCCGGCGATCCCGACTCGCGCCAGATCGGTCCCCAGAAGCCCGAGTAGCCCTCGAGAACGGTCATCACGTCGCGCTCGTGGGCCGCGTTGAGGGTGGGCGCCAGGTCACGCTCCTCCAAGGTGAACTGCGACGGCGTCTCCCCGTAGCCGGCCTTGACGAGCTCGCCGATCGGTCGCGGCGTCCCGTCCTCGTTCTGCAGCGGCCACAGAGCCACTGGGGCGTCCGACGGCACACGCGACCGCGACGCGGTGCCGTACGCCTCGGCGGACTGCGGCGTGTACGGCTCCTGTAGGTCGCTCCAGAACCCGAGCGAGTCGGCGAGGACGGCCTTCTCGTCCGGAGTGAAGTCACGGGCCACGCCGTTCTTCCAGACCTCGACCGCCTTCACCAGCCGATGCAGCCGCGTCAGCCGCGCCGCGTCGGGGTCATCGGGCGCAGGGCTCTCCATGTCCTCCTCCGGGATCACCAAGCGGCCCTCACGATCCGCGCTGCGGACGTAGATCACGCCGAGCACGCCCGTCTCTTCGGGCTCTCCGTCGACACCCATCCGGTACCGGGCCTCCGGCTCGCCGCGCCGGGCCGCGATGCCCAGCACGTCGATCTCATCCATGAGCAGGGCCAGCAGGTCGGCCGTCCCCGTGCCGGTGATCACGGACTGGTACCAGCCGGTGTCGCTCTCACCGGCAACGTGGCTGAAGACCGCAAAGCCTCCCGCCTGAACCGAGAAGTGCGGGCCCATCTCCTCCAGTATCTCCGGCTCCCAGGCGCTGGGCTCGATGCGCGCGAGCTGGACCACCACCGCGTCCGGGTCGGCGGGCAGCGCGGCCGGGCCGCCTTCCTGGGCCGGCGTCTCGCCCTCGACCGTCGGGGCGGCGGCGAGGGTGGCCCGTGCGGCCTCCGTTGCCTCGGCCTCCGTCGTCGGGCGAGGCGTGCTCGTCGCCAGGGGGGCCGCGGTGACCACCGGCTGGATCTGTGAGGACATAGGCGGCGCGGTGGGTTCGCTGCGGCACGCAACGACCGCGAGTGGCACGGCGATCAGCAGCGCGAAAACGGCCGGCTTGGTCAAGTCTCGCATTAGGTCCTCCCTGTGTCGCGATTAGGTCCTGTCACGTCGCCGGGCTTGATGGACTCCGGTGTCCACTTGCCTGCGAGCACCTTGGCAAGATACGTGCCCGTGTGCGAGTCGGGGTGCGCGGCGATCGCCTCCGGCGTGCCGCACGCCACAACCTGACCACCACGCTCGCCGCCTTCGGGACCAAGGTCGATGATCCAGTCGGCGGCCTTGATGACGTCGAGGTTGTGCTCGATGACGAGGACGGTGTTGCCCGCGTCCACGAGCGCCTGCAGCACCGCTAGCAGCTTCTCGACGTCGGCGAAGTGCAGCCCCGTGGTCGGCTCGTCAAGGATGTACAAGGTGTTGCCGGTGGCGACCCTCGACAGCTCGCGCGAGAGCTTGATGCGTTGCGCCTCGCCGCCGGACAGCGTCGGGGCCGGCTGCCCCAGCCGAATGTAGCCGAGACCCACGGCGTCGAGCGTGTCGAGCTTGCGCTTGATGCCGCGGTGGGCGCTGAAGAACTCCCGCGCCTCGGCGACCGTCATGTCGAGCACGTCGGCGATCGACTTGCCCTTGAACTTGATCTCGAGCGTCTCGCGATTGTAGCGGGCGCCGTGACAGACTTCGCACGGCACGAACACGTCGGGCAGGAACTGCATCTCGATGCGCAGGATGCCGTCGCCACGGCAGGCCTCGCACCTACCGCCTCGCACGTTGAACGAGAAGCGGCCTGGCTTGTAGCCGCGGGCCTTCGCCTCCGGGAGCGAGGCGAACAAGTCGCGGATGGGCGCGAACAGGTTGGTGTAGGTGGCGGGGTTGGAGCGCGGCGTCCGCCCGATGGGGCTCTGGTCGATGTCGATGACCTTGTCGAGCCCTTCGTGCCCCACGACGGCGTCGTGCTGCCCGACCGGCGCCCGGGCTCCGCCGAGCGCCTGCGCCAGGCGCGCATGGAGGACGTCGACGACCAGAGTGCTCTTGCCGGAGCCCGACACGCCGGAGACCACGGTCAGCGTTCCGAGCGGGAAGTCGACGTCGATCGACTTCAGGTTGTTCGCCCGAGCGCCGATCACGTGGACGGCCGACCCCGTGCCCGTGCGCCGCTCGCGAGGCACGGCGATCTGGCGCTTGCCCGCGAGGTAGGCGCCGGTCAACGACGCCGGCGCCGACTCGATGGTCGCCACGTCCCCCTCGGCCACCAGCTCCCCGCCCAGCTCGCCCGCGCCGGGACCCAGGTCGATGATCCAGTCCGCCGAGCGCATGGTCTCCTCGTCGTGCTCGACCACCAGCACGGTGTTGCCCACGTCGCGCAGGTCGAGCA
>JBJYWW010000240.1:0-3760 GCA_046259645.1 Anaerolineae bacterium | reverse complement strand
CGACACGGTCGGCGGGCCGCGGATCAAGGTTCTCGGTGAGGGCCGAGTGAGGGGCAGCCTGTTCAACCCGCATCCCGACGAGCGGTGCGCCCAGGCCCTGCTGTTCTACAAGAAGTTCGGAATCTGGCGCTAGCGAGGGCGGAGCACACACCCACGAGCGATTGGCAGCAGGCCGGTCGAACCGCTAGACAAGGGAGCCTTGGAGGGCCGCACAATTGAATCGCCGCAGCAGAGAGGCCGGACGCAGACCAGCGCCCGGCCTCTCTGCGCGTGATTGCGTGCTACGATATTGCTTGCTCAGCTGAGTGAAAGTTGTGCCGGCTGAGCCACGAGGCTTGGGCCGAGACGGCTCGGCGGCCATCGCCGGTGGAGCGGCCACCGCCAGTGGAGCGGCAATCGGCGACGAGGACATCGATGCAACGGCACGGGAGGACGGATGACGACAGCTGACATCGGCGTGACCATCGCCGACATGGAGATCTTCGACGGCTTGGCCGACGACGACCGCGCGCTGCTGGCGGCGCACCTGCACCGCACGCTGGTGCCGGCCAACACGTACGTAATGTCGCTCGAGCAGCCGGGCGATGTCGTCTACATCATCACCGAAGGCGCGGTGCGCGTTCAGGCCGAGCAGGAGGACGGCTCGCTGGTGATCCTCGCACTCCTCAGCACGGGCGACGTGCTGGGGGAGATGAGCGCGCTCGACAGCGCCGGGCGATCGGCCACAGTGGTGACGCTAGAGCCGTGCGAGCTGCTCTGGCTGGACCGCGATACGTTCTTGAACTACCTGCGGACGCACCCGGTGCTCGCCTACAACGTGCTGCGGGTGATGTCGCGCCGTCTCCGGCTGGCCAACGAGCGCATCCAGGCGCTGGCGACCCTGGACGTCGCGGGACGCGTTGCCGGGCAGCTGGCCGCGTTCGCCGTGGAGTACGGGCGCCCCACGACCGACGGCGGGCGGCTGATCCCGTTCCGATTGACGCAGTCTGAACTGTCGGACTTGGTCGGTGCGTCGCGCGAGCGCGTCAATCAGGTCCTCGGCGTGCTGCGGCGGGCGGGGCTCATCGACGTCGACGCCCAGCTCAGGATAACGGTCCGCGACGTAGACGCCTTGCGCCGCCGAGCGCGCTAGGCGCCCTCGTCAAGCTGACGCCGGAGCGACGCGATCTCGCCTTCGACGCCGGCGACTATCTCGGCCAGTCCCGCGGCGTCGAAGACCAGGCGCGCCCCGGCGGCGCGGTAGAGCTCGGATAGCGAGCGCGTGCCGCCGAGGGCAAGCGCCGCCCGGTAGTCCCGCGTCGCCTTGGCCGCGTCGGCGAGGCTGTTGCGCCACACCTGCAGCGCCCCCAGTTGGGCCAGCCCATACTCGATGTAGTAGAACGGCACCTCGAAGATGTGCAGCTTGTGCTGCCACAGGCTGCGCCGGCTGTCCTCGAGCCCCGACCAGTCGGCGGCCACGTTGAACCGCTCGTGCAGCGCGAGCCAGTGCTCGTCGCGCGCGTCGCGGGTGTGGTCCGGGTTGGCGTACAGCCAGTGCTGGAACGCGTCGACGGTGGCCATGTACGGCAGGAACGTGATCATCCGCTCGAAGTGCTGCAGGCGCGACCGGGCCGCCTCCCTGGCGCCGTAGAACCCACCGTGGCCCACATCGATGTACGGAGCCGAGAGCAGCTCCATGGACATCGACGCCACCTCGGCGAACTCCATCGGCGCATGGCGCTCCCAGATGAGCGGCAGCCCGGCGCTCTCGAACACGTGGAAGGCATGCCCGGACTCGTGGAGCATGGTGCGGACGTTGTCCTCGGTGCCGACCGCGTTCATGAAGATGAACGGCCGGCCGCGTGCCGACAGCGTGGCGCAATAGCCGCCGGGCGCCTTCCCCTTGCGATTGTCGAGGTCGAGCAAATCCTCGTCGCGCATGGTCCGGACCATGGCGCCGAGCTCCGGATCCACGCGATCGAAGATGGCCGCGGCCTTGCCCGACAACTCGTCGGCAGTCTCGAACGGCCGGAGGGGCGCATCCGCGTGCGGATCGACGTCCAGGTCCCAAGGGCGCAAGGTCTCGAGCCCGAGCGCCTCGGCGCGCCGAGCGGCTTGGCGGGCAAGTGCCGGCACGACCACGTCCGCTATTGCCTCCTGGAACCGCACCGCGTCTGCGGCGGTGTAGTCGAAGCGCCCGAGCTGCTTCCACTTGTAGTCCCGGTAGTTCTCGTACCCGGCGTTCGCGGCTATCCGCACCCGGAGCGGCAGGAGCTCGTCGAAGAGGTCGTCGAGATCGCCCCGTACCTGTAGCATGCGCTCGTGTCCCGCCCGCCAGGCCGCCTCGCGCGTAGCACGATCCGGCGCCTCCCGGTACGGCGCCAGGCCGGCGATGGTCCGCTCCTCGCCGTCGAACTCGACAGTGAGCGAGCCGACGATCTCCCCGTAGCGCGTGCCCGTGGCCCTCTCCTCGGCGAGCAGCGGCACGTTCTCGTCCCGGAACAACTCGTCGTCCGCTCGCAGGTGCCGCAGCGGCTCCCTCATCGATGCGGTCGACCAGCCGGAGTCGAGCAGGCGGCGGTTGAGCTTCTGGTTGGCCGTCTGAACGTGCGGGGAGACCTCCTTGACGTAGTGCAGGAAAGCGTCGCGCTTGCCCTCGTCCTCGGTGTCCTGGTTGTAGCGGATCGACAGCAGCGAGCCCGCCTCGTACACCAGCTCGAGCAGGCGGGACCAGTCCGTCACCCAGGACTCGACCGGCTCGCCGGCATCGGCGCGCCCCTCCAGCTCGTCATAGTACGGCTTGAGCGCGTCCCAGGTCGAGACGTCCAGCTCGGCGGACGTAGCAGGAAGTCTCTCGAAGTAGACGGGATTCGCCGTCGGGGTGCCGTTCGTCGTCACGTTCATCTCTCCGTTCATGGTGGCGCGGCCGACGGTCTATCCCCGGCCGGCGCGGCTGTCGTAGCAGACTATGGGCCCGTCGCCGGAGCGCCCTCGACCGCACCGTGCGGCGGATCGTAGTCGGCGGTCACTTCGTAATCAGGTGACTGGTGGCGGAAGTACGTGTTGTAGAGCTCCGCGTAGCTGCCCTCCGCCGCCATCAGGGAGTCGTGCGTGCCCTCTTCGGTGATGCGGCCTCTCTCGAGGACGATTATCCTGTCCGCGGCCTCGACTGTCGAGAGCCGGTGCGCGATGACGATCGACGTGCTGCCGGACAGGATGAGCTCTAGTGCGTCCTGTATCTGCGCCTCGGTGAACGGGTCGATGGAGGCAGTCGCTTCGTCCAGGATGAAGATGGCCGGCTTCTGGACCAGCACCCTCATCAGCGCAACCAACTGGCGCTCGCCCATCGACAGGCGGGCGCCGCGCTCCCCGACGTCGGTCTGCAGCCCGTCGGGCAGCGCGTCGAGCCATTCGCCACCACCGATGCGGCGCGCGACCGCCTCGATCTCCTCATCGGACATGTCGGGCCGCGCGTAGCGGATGTTGTCGGCCACGGTGCCGCTGAACAGGAAGGGCGCTTGCGGCACGATCCCGAGGCGGCGCCGGAAGTCCGGCAGGTTGAGCGTGCGGATGTCGCGACCGTCGATCAGCAGGTGCCCGTCCTGGAACTCGTAGGCGCGCGCGATCAGGCGCGCGATCGAGCTCTTGCCGGCGCCCGTGTGGCCGACGAGGGCCAGCGTCTCGCCCGGCGCGATGCGCAAGTCGAAGCCGGACAGGACGTCGTCACCCTCGTCGCCGTAGCGGAACGTGATCTTGTCGAACTCCACTTCCCCGTTGAGGT
>JBJYWW010000239.1:0-5908 GCA_046259645.1 Anaerolineae bacterium | reverse complement strand
GCTCATGTGGGCGTCCCCCCCTTGCCTGCCGGGGCCAGGAGGCGCACGTGACGGGAGGCTCCGTCAGCCGCGGACCGGTGCGCCTAGCGCGCGCCGGCCCGACCCGGCCAGGAGCCTCGCCGACCTACCCGGTCAGTATACCGCTCGGAAGCCGGCTAGTCATCACGAGCACGAGCACGGCCCGGTCAGTCGGGGAAGTCGCAGGGCAGCGTGCCGGCGATCTCCGTGTAGATGCGCACGAGGTCGTCGGTGTTCGGCGCGAGGTAGAACCTGCTCGGCGAGCCGGCGAGCTGAGTCAGCAGGATGGGATCGACGTCGCCCCCGATGCCGATCGTGTAGATTACCACCCCGGCGCGCCGCGCGTCGTCCCCTGCGTCCAGCACGTCCTGGTTGGTGCCGCCGACCTGTTTGCCGTCGGTGAGCAGGATAATGACCGGAACGTGGCCCTCGCCCGTGCCGGACTCGAGCACGCGGGCGGCCTCGCGGACGGCCAGGTCGATCCGCGAGCCCTCGTCCAGCGGCAGCTGGTCGAGGGCCGCCTCCGCGAACGCGCGGTCGGCGGTCAGCCCGGCGACCACGCTCGGCCGCTCGTTGAACCCGATGACGGCAACCCGCGACGGCGGCATCGCCAGCAACCTCAGAAAGCTGCGGGCTGCCAGGCGGGTCTGCTCGAGCGGATCACCCCACATGCTGCTGGATGTGTCCAGCACCAGCGCCACGTCGAACGGCTTGCCGGGCCGGCAATAGCGCTTGTAGACCGCCGGCACGAACACCGACGACGTGAACTGACCGGGCTCGCGAACCGTGATCACCGGCGGAGGGAAGGTGGCGCTGGCGACCGACGCGTCGGCATCGAGGTAGTCGGCGTAGGCGACCTTGTTCGTGGCGTACGTCCCGACGATCAGTGGTGTGACCCGGTAAGTCGCCGTCCAGCCGCTAACCGGCAGCTCGGGCAGCGACCACCGTAGCTGGCTCGCCGTGACCACGTCGGGTTGCGGCGACGCAGACCCCGGAACATAGGCCACCTCGGGCGGGAGCATGTCGATGATCTCGGCCAGGGTGATGCGTCCCGTGCCCTCGACCGTCCCTGCGACCTCGGCGTACACCGCCTGGAGGTCGTCAGCGGTAGGAGAGGGGAAGTGGAGCGCCTCGCGACTGGCCATCTGCCGCAAGGTGCTGGTCGCTTGGTCGTCCACACCCAGCCCGATGGTGATGATCAGCGTCCCGGCGTCCTTCGCCTCTTGGGCCGCAGCGATCGGGTCGCCGGCGAACAGGTCGTTGTGGTCGCCGTCGGACAGCAGCACGATCACAGGCTGCGCGTCGTCGCGGGCTCTGTCGCTCTCCAGCTCGGCCTGCGAGACGTTCACCGCGTCTGTCAGGTTCGTGCTGAGCGTGAACGGCGGCGGCTCTGGAATCGCGGCAAGAGCCGCCTCGATCGCGGCGCCGTCGCCGGTGAGCTGCTGACGCAGCACGGCCCGAGAGGAGAACACATCACCGGAGAACGTGACGAGCGCCACCTGGTGTCGCTCGTAGTCGATCAGCTCTGCAAACGCGTTGGCCGCAGCGATGGTAGGGAGCCAAGTGCCGTTGTCGACCTGTGACGCAGACCTGTCAATCGCCAGGACGATGTCCGCCCTGCCCGTGCCGGGCTCGCCGGGGCACCGGCCGTCCAGCGTCAGCGTGATCTCGACCTGCTCGCCGAGCGTCACCACCGACGGCTTGGCGACCTTGTCGGCCTCCACCTGGCACGCCTGCTGCGGAGCCGGGCCGGGGCCGGTAAGGGCGTGGGAGCCGGAGGAGGCGGACGGCCCGGCGGCGGCGGCGCGGTCACCGTCGGGCCGCAGTGCGAGCAGCGACGCGGCACCGAGTGCCGCGATCGCGACGGCGGTGACTGCAGACGAGCGGCTAGCGCGGATCATCCTGGGCATGAGTGCACCTCCAGCAAACGCAAGCGACTGGCGGACGCGCAGGCGCAGCAAGAAGCGCGCCCCCGATCCATGAGCAGGACGTGCCGGGTCGGTGGTTCGTTACGGCGCGCCCGGCGCATCGCGCTGCGAGCCTACTCGCGGACGACTAGGCGTCCTCGGCTTCGCGTGCCTCGTATAGCTGCTCACCAAGCCGTCGCAGCTCGTCAGCGTCCTCCAGGCGCGCGATCCAGTCGTCGGGTATTGCGCCGACGCCGTTGTACGCTCCGCTGAGCACGCCGGCGAAGGCGGCGATTCCGTCGGTGTCGCTCTCGCCGTATGCGTTGGCCGCCATGCGCACCGTCGTCACATAGTCGTTCGGAGAGCTGAGGAAGCACCACAGGCCCATCCCGACCGCCTCCTCGCCGCTCCAGCCGCCCCCGTATCCCGGTCGCGACTTGAAGTGCCGCTCCATCGCGTCCTCCGGATCCCAGCCAACTGTCGACTCGGCCGTCCGGATTGACTCGACTGTGGCCGCAATCCGGTCAGGGCACCAGCGACGCAAAGGCGAGACATAGCCCTTGAGCCACTTCTCGGGCGGGTCCCCGCTGAGCGCGAAATCCACGAGCAATGCGGCCGCCGCGGACGACGACACCGCCCCGGGGTGGCCGTGCGTGATCCGCGCGGTCTCCGACGCGATCTCGACGATGCGCTCTTGGTGGCCGCGATAGCGCAAGGCGACTGGATGCACCCGGGTCGCGACGATCGAGTCGTTCGCACCGGCGTCCCCTGCTGCCGCGGAGGGCACGCCCCTCTGGATGCGCATTAGGGCGTCGATGACGGCGACGCCGGGCGCCCTTCGGTTCACAGGCTTGCTTTGCGTGTCGAACCAGCGCAGGTACTCGTTGGTTATCGCCCGCATCACGCCCGCGAACGCGGCGTCGCCCTCGCTGACGAGAGCCCGGGCCGTAGCCATCGCCATCTGGGTATCGTCGGTGTATAGCGCGGTGGACGGCGGCTCCTGGATTCCGCTCGGCCCAAACTGGTGGGTGATGGTGTCGTAGTCGATGTGCTCGGTCAGCCGACCGAGCGCGTCGCCAAGGGCGCTGCCGATCATCGCCCCAACGTAGCGGTCTAGCATCGACGGTGCGTCGTCTGGCATGAGGTGCTCCCCATTCGCGTCGTGCGCAGGCGGTGCCCAACCGACTGTAGCACACGGGTTCGGCCCGGCCTAGCCACCAGACGCGGCCTACACGTCGAGCGACCGGCGTCGGATGCAGGGCGCCGCGCGCCCGTCGCATTGACTCTCCGCGAGGCCGCGGATACTGCAGAGATCTTACGCGAAACGGGACATGCGCCAGGTACGGCGCGGGACCTATGGCCGCGCCCGCGCAGCCAGATGGGCTACCGCGAGGACAGGAGACTTCACAAGGAGCGTGCAGATGGCCGAGGAGTTCAAGGGCGTCATCAACCTCGATGCCGCGATTCGGTTCCCGACTGGGAGTCCTACTTGCAGCCCGTCGCCCCCGAGGCGCCGAACGTGCTGATGATCATCTGGGACGACGTCGGCTTCGGGGCCATGGACCTCTACGGCGGCCCAATCGAGACCCCGACCATGAAGCGAATCGCCAACTTGGGCGTTCGCTACTCCAACTTCCACACGACGGCCCTATGCTCGCCGACGCGCTCGAGTCTCTTGACGGGGCGCAACGCGACCAGCAACGGCCTGGCCGGGACCACCGAGAACGCCGACGGATTACCCGCCAGCTCGGGCCGCATCCCGTTCGAGAACGGCTTCATCTCGGAGGTCCTCGGCGAGCTGGGCTGGAACACCTACGCGATCGGCAAGTGGCACCTCACCCCCGCTGACGAAGTCGACATGCCCGCTTGGCGCCGACGCTGGCCCGTGGGCCGCGGCTTCGAGCGCTACTACGGCTTCCTCGGCGGCGAGACGCATCAGTTCTGGCCGGACCTCGTCCACGACAACCACCCCGTAGAGGCCCCGTACGGGCCCGAGGACGGCTACCACATCTTGAAGGATCTCGTCGACAGGAGCATCGGCTACATCAAGGACGCCAAGGCGGTCAACCCCGACAAGCCATGGTTCATGTACTTCTGCCCCGGCTGCGCCCACGCGCCGCACCACGTCTGGAAGGAGTGGGCCGACAAGTACAAGGGGAGGTTCGACGAGGGCTACGAGGCGATTCGCGAGACGATTTTGGCCAACCAGAAGGAGCTCGGCCTCTTGGACGCGAGCGTTCAGCTGTCAGAGATTAACCCGCACGGGGAGCCGGACACCACCGGTCCGCTCGGACAGCCGTGGCTCAGCTTGGACTACGTCAAGAGGTGGGACGACCAGAGCGACGACGAGAAGCGCCTGTTCGCGCGACAGGCGGAGATCTAAGCCGGCTTCGTCTCCTACACCGACTACGAGATCGGCCGGCTCATCGACTACCTGGAGGCGACGGGGCAGCTGGACAACACGATCGTCTTCGTGACATCGGACAACGGATCCAGCGCCGAGGGCGGCCCCAACGGCTCGTTCAACGAGAACAAGTTCTTCAACAACGTCGAGGACACGGTGGAGGCGAACCTGGCCATGCTCGACGAACTCGGCGGCGTCAACTCCTATCCCCACTACTCGAGCGGCTGGGCATGGGCCTTCGACACGCCCTTCCCGTACTTGAAGCGCTACTCCGGGTTCGAGGGCGGAGTCTGCGACATGATGGTGATGGCGTGGCCGGCCAAGCTGGCCGGCGGCGGAGTGCGGCACCAGTACCTCCACGCCATCGACGTGGTCCCCACGATTTACGACTTGCTCGGCGTCACGCCACCGGACGTCATCAAGGGCTACCTGCAGAGCCCCATCGAGGGCGAGAGCTTCGCGGCCACCCTGACCGACCCTGATGCACCAGAGCGCCAGACCCAGTTCGATTCGATGCTGGGCATGCGCTCGATTCATCACGACGGCTGGCTGGCCACCGCCTTGCACCCGGCCCTGTCGGGTTGGGGTCACTTCGACAAGGACGAGTGGGAGCTCTACAACCTGCGCGAGGACCGCGCACAGACCAACAACCTGGCCGCTGAGCACCCGGACAAGGTGGAGGAGCTGGTCGGGCTGTGGTTCTACAACGCCGGGCTGTACAACGGCATGCCGGTCGACGATAGAACCGCGGCCGAGCAGCTCAAACGCGAGCGGCCCGAGCCCGGCAAGCCCCGTGAGCACTACGTGTATTACCCCGGCGCCTCAGAGGTCCCGGAGTCGGTCGCCGTCAGCATCCCCGGCCGCAGCCACACTGTCGCCGCCCAACTGCGGATCGACGGCGAGACTCCGGAGGGTGTCATCTTCGCCCATGGCGGCGTCGGCGGCGGCCACACGCTGTACATCAAAGACGGCGAGCTGGTCTACCTGTACAACTGGCTCGGCGAGAAGCTCCAGTACACGAGGTCGGGAGGGGTAACGCCGGGCGAGCACCTCTACACGGCCGAGTTTACGATGACCGGGCAGGACGATGTGACCAAGAGCGGCATCGGCACCCTCAAGCTCTACATGGACGATGAGCAGGTGGCCGAGTCCGAGATCTGGACCCAGCCCGCTTCGTTCGCGCTGGCCGGCGACGGCCTGAACGTCGGGCTGGACCGCGGCTCGCCGACCTCACCGGAGTACCTGCCGCCGTTCGAGTTCGAGGGTGGGGAGATCAGGGCGGTGGTCGTCGACGTCAGCGGCACGCCCTACATCGACTACGCGAACCAGATGCGCGCTTGGCCTTCGCTCGACTAGCCGGCGCCACGGCGACGGGACGAGGGCGGCCAGGCTGAGTTCGGCCGGTCCGCAACGCGGCCCGAACCTAGGGCCGCCTGCGGTCGTCGCAGCGGGGTGATGGGCACTAAGGCATAGGAGGAGCCAGGTCCGAGACGGACCTGGCTCTTCGATTGTCGGGTACGCAGTGGAGCTTGGGTGGCACCGGTCGACCGGTGCCGCGCGAGGTCAGCGCCCCGCGACC
>JBJYWW010000238.1:0-9042 GCA_046259645.1 Anaerolineae bacterium | reverse complement strand
TCGCGATTGTCGAGTCGGCGGCCGGCGACCGCGAGGGTCTCGACAGGTCGGGGCTCGGCCCGGGCGACGAGGACGCCGAGGAGTTCGGCGACACGACGTTGCTGCTCGACGGCCCGCCGTTCGGGATGATGGAGCGATATCGGTCCCCGGAGTCGCCGGTCCGGATCATCAACCTGAACCGCACGGCCGTGCTCGACCTTCCCCCCGCGGAGCGCGATGCCGAAATCGCGCGCCGCGCCGCGTCCTACCCGCACGTCTGGCTGGCCACCGACGGCCAGGCATCCGGCGTCGTCGCCGCCTGGCTCGATGCCCACGCCTTTCCGGTCGATCAGTTGGCGGTGCAGCAGCTGACCCTGGCGCGGTACTACAACCCGGCGCCGAGCGAGGACTGGGTCGCCGGCAACCTCCAAGGTCTCCCGATCGCCGCGTCCATCGAAGTCCCGTTGACCGTGGCGGCGGGCGGCGTCCTGCCGGTCGCCCTGACGTGGCACCCGGAGGACGCCGACGGCGCGTTCCTGGCCGACGGGGAGCTGAAGGTCGCGGTCCGACTCGTGGACGCCGCTGACGAGTCGGTGGTCGCGCGCGCCGACCGGCGGCCGGCCAACTGGACGCGCCCGACCGGGTCGTGGCTGCCGGGCGACGCAGTCCTCGACCGGCATGGCCTACTCGTGGCGCCGGACGTCCCGCCGGGCGAGTACGACCTCGTGGTGGTCCTCTACCGCGAGGCCGATCCGACCAGGAGTTGGGAGGAGCGGCTGCCGGAGCGGATAGCAGTGCGCGGCGCCACGTCTGCGTCGGCCGTCCGACCGGCGGTCGAGATGGCCGCGCATCGCAAGTCTCAGCCGATTGCACGACCAGCGCTCGAGCTGGCCGCTCACGGCACATATCGGCCGGTTGCGCACGGCAGGTATCGGCCGGTTGCGCACGGCAGGTATCGGCCGGTTGCGCACGGCAGGTATCGGCCGGTTGCGCTCCGGGCGCCTGAGCCGATCGGGCTTCGGGCGGCGCTGCCGTGAGCTGGAACCGACGCGACTGGGTCGCCATCGCGTGGCTGGCGCTGGCTCCGTTCGCGCTGTACTGGCGACTGTTCGTCCCGGGCGCCGCGCGCCACTACCTGGAGTCCGGCGACTCCGTCGACCAGTTCTACGCGTTCGCCCACTACGAGGCCTCGTCGCTGGCTGCTGGTCGCATTCCCCTGTGGAATCCGTTCGCCTTCAGCGGCACGCCGTTCTGGGCCGATGTCCAGGCGGCGGTCGCCTATCCGCCCAGCCTCGCTGCCGTGCTGGCGTCCGTCATGGCGTTCGGACGCCTGCCGTTCGCCGTTCTCGAGGCGGAGGCGGTTGCGCACCTGGTGCTCGCCGGCGCCCTCACATACTTGTTCGCGCGGCGCGTGATCGGGTGCCGCCCTGCCGCGCTGGTTGCCGCCACCGCCTTCTGCCTGGGCGGCTATCTCACCGGCTACCCGGTGCTCCAGCTGGCGGTGCTCGAGAGCAACACCTGGCTGCCGCTGGCGCTGCTCGGCGCGGCCCTCGTGGCGGTCGGGCGCAGCTGGAAGGGCGCCGCAGCGCTTGCGCTGGGAACGGGCCTCGGGATCCTCGCCGGGCATCCGCAGTCAGCGCTGTACCTGGTCCTGCTCACGATCGCTTACGCCGTCTGGCGCCTGTGGCCGCGGGCTCTCGCTGGCCCGGGCTGGACGCGAGCCGCGCGGCACTCCGCCCGACGATGGCTCTTGGTCGCCGGCGGCCTCGCGCTGGGTGCCGGCCTTGCGGCAGCCGGATGGCTACCGGCGCTGCAGTACATGCGTCTCTCGAACCGGGCCGCGATCGACTACGCGGCGGTCGCCCACGGCTTCCCGCCCCGCGAGCTCGTCGGGGTATTGGTGGCCGGCATCACGAAGTGGTCTCCGCTCTACGTCGGGCTGTTGCCGCTGCTACTGGCATCGGCCGCAGTGGTGCGCTCGTTCGGCCTCGCCGACGCCGGGGACGACCGAGCCAACGCCGGGGACGACCGTGCCGACACCGGTGACGGCGGTGCCGACGCCGGTGACGGCGGTGCCGATGCCCTGTTCGTCGTAGCCGCATCGGACCTCGCGCGCGAGGGTCGTTTCTGGTCCGCGACCGCGGCCGTCGCACTAGTCTTGTCGCTCGGCGGGCGGGCCTTCCTCTTCGACCTGTTCTACCTGCTCGTGCCCGGCTTCCACCTGTTCCGGGGCCAGGAGCGATCCGCGTTCGTGTTCTCGTTCAGCCTGGCGATGCTGGCCGGCATCGGGTTCGCGGCGTGGCTGCGCTGCGCCGACGACCGAAGGTGGTGCGCAGTGGACCGCGTGGTCGGCGGCGGCGCCCTGGCCGCCACCGCTGTCGGCCTGGCGGCCGCGCTTCTCGCCCGGCCCGACATGCAGACGCTCGGCGTGCGGCTTGCCGTCCTGGGGGTGGCCACCTTGGCCCTGGCAGGCGCCCGGGGGGCCGGCCTGCTCAGCAAGAGAGCGCTGACCGTCGCCGCGATCGCGCTGGTCGCCGCCGACCTATACGCCGTAGGCTCGACCACCAATCTGCAGCACGAGGCCCCGGGCGAGCTAACCGCCTCGCCGATAGTCGCCGCCCTGCAGGACGAGAGCAGTTCGCGCCATGTCCGCGTCCAGAACTTGGACCGCCTGCCGCGCAACTTCGGCGTGCTGCACGAGGTCGGGTCGACGTACGGCGCGAGCCCGATGCGACCGCAGGCGTACGAGACGTTGCGTGACGGGCTCGCCGACGTGCAGCCGAGCCGCTGGCACGACGTCGCCGCCGCGACGCACGTGCTCGCGGCGCCGGAGGCCTCGGTCGAATTCGACACTACCGGACGCCTCGCCGGCGAAGAAGGCGTGCTCTACGAGCTAGCGCCGCACCGTCCGCTCGTTTGGCTCGTCCCCTGCGCCGAGGCCGTGCCCGATGTCGACACGGCGCTCGCGCGGCTGCGCGATCCCGATCTCGACCCCTATCTGGTCGCCGTCGTGCAGCTGGAGACGGGCGACGCCCCTGACGGTGCGTCGTCGAGCGATGATGCGGCGCGCTGCGCCGACGCCTCCGCCGGCTACGAAGGTCGCGTCGGTCCCGGTGATCTGAGCGTCGAGGCGGCTACCAGCCTCCCAGGCCTCATCGAGGCATCCACGTCGAGCGCCTCGCCCGGCTGGCTCGTGGTCGCGGAGGGCTACTACCCTGGCTGGCAGGCCGAGGTCGACGGGCGCGCGGCCGACCTGCTACGCGCCAACGGGGCCTTCATGGCGGTGCCCGTCCCGGCCGGCGAGCATCATGTGCAGCTGCTCTTCACCGCGCCAACGGTTACGCTGGGCCTCGTGATCTCGCTGCTCAGCGCCGCCACCCTGGTCGCCATGGCGCTCGTCCTCTGGCGTCGGCAACCTGCTAGCATTCACCCATGACAAAACGGCTTGGTCCCGCCGGCGTCGCGGCCGCGGGGCTCCTGTTGCTCGCCGCGTGCCGCCCGGACGCCAGCTCAAGCGGCCCGTCGGCCGACGCCACTGGGACGGCCGTCGCGGCGGCGGTCGAGGCGCCGGGCGTCGAGCCAACGCCGGCTGTTGCGTCGACCACTGCGGCCACGGCTCGGGTCGAGCCTGCCCCGCCCGACTCGACCGCTGCCGACTCCGCCGGCGGTCCGGTCGCGAGCAGCGCGCCCGGCTCGGGCGACGATCGGCGGAAGGCACTGCTTCCGATGATCGACCACACCAAGGGCCGGGCGAGCGCCGGAGCTGGAGCCGGAGCCGCTGCGGCTGCGGCGGCGGGCTCCGCGCCCCTGGGCGGCACCTGCGGCGGCATCGCCCAGCGCGACGGCCAGGACCTGACGATCGACGGCGAGTTGCTCACGTTCTTCGGCGTCAACGCCCCCTACTTCCTAGACGACGAGCTGCCCGAGGCTGAGGTCGAGCAGGCCATGGTCGACCTCGCGGCTCGTGGCGTCAACACGGTGCGCGTGTGGTACTTCGCCGAGCACGACCCCCAGCGCTTCGCCCGCCTTCTCGACCTCGGCCGGCGCACCGGGATCCGCTTCGTGGTGACCCTCGAGGACAACGTGTTCGAGGGCCGCGACTGGTTCTTCTCCGACGACGACGAGCACGTGTACCGACCCCACCTGCAGGCGGCGGTATCCGAGTTCAAGGACCGACCCGAGATCCTCATGTGGGAGGTCGTCAACGAGCCCAACTGCGGCGACCGGTTCGACGACGCGTGCCTGAAGACGATCAAGGACTGGCTCACCATGTCGTCGCGCATGGTCAAGTCCATCGACGGCTGCCACCTCGTGACGACGGGCATGATCGGCGCCGGCAACTACGAAAACGAGTGGGCGAACTACCGCCAGATCCACAAGCGCGAGTTCATCGATGTGGCGTCGTCGCACCGGCGGACCGGCGAGGATCGGTCCCACGACCTGGAGCAGGCGGCGGAAGCCGGCCGACCCATCATCTACGGCGAGGTGTACGACGTCGCCTACGACGGCGCGTGCTCGCCGCTGACCGATTCGATCCTGAAGGAGCGCGCCGAGCGCGTGAAGGACGACTTGCGCGACTCCATCGAGGACGGCGTGGACGGCTACCTGCTGTGGGACTACGCCATCGGCACGGTCGAGCTCGAGAGCGGCGGGGTCAAGCACTACTGCGGCGAGCACGGCTTCGAGCGCGACGACCCGCTGTGGGACAAGCTGGCGGCCGAGCCGCTTCTGCCCGCGCCCGTGCCATGGGCGCCCGCGCCCTAACGTCCGGAGTCGGCTGCCGTGGCCGTGAGCTGGGCTTGCCGCCAGCGACGCAGGCGCGTCGCTAGAGGAGCTCGTGCTGCTCCTCGAGCGGCGCGATGCACTCCGGGCCCTCGTTGCGCGGTGAGTTGACGTACGTGCTCACTGGATAGCCGGTCATCGCCGTCGCATCGTAGGGCCCCAGCACCGCCTCAAGGGCGCCGCGGTCATCGACTGCCGGGTCGAGCCAGAGCTCGTGATCGGCTTCGGGTAGGATCGCCGGCATCCGCCCGTGGACCGGCAAGACGAGGTCGTTGGCGGTAGTCGTGATGATCGTGCACGACTCGACGACCGATCCGTCGCCGGACTCCCAGTGCTCCCAGAGCCCGGCGAGCGCCATCGGCCGCTCCTCAACGAGCCGGAAGTAGTACGGCTGCTTGGCGCCGTCGCGCTTCTGCCACTCGTAGAACCCGTCGGCCGGGATCAGGCACCGCCGTCGCTTGAACGCGGCCCGGAACGCCGGCTTCTCAGCGACCGACTCCGCCCGAGCGTTGATCATGCGCGAGCCGATGTCCGGGTCCTTCGCCCAGAAGGGTATCAAGCCCCAGTGCAGCTCGACGAGCTCGCGCCCCGCGCGCTCGTCGACAAGCCTTACGCTCGATACCGGCTGGGTCGGGGCGATGTTGTAGCGCGGCGTCGCGACGGACTGGTCGCCCTGGATGTCGAACAAGTCGAGCAGGATGTCGGTGGGAGTCGCGAGCGTGAAACGTCCGCACATAGCCTCGTTCCTCGTGCCTGAAACGAGCGCGGGCCCGGTTTACCACCGGGCCCGCGCCCCCCCGTCGTCGTCTCAGGCCCGCCGCACCAGACGCGACCGACCTACGGCTCCTCGTGCGGCATGCAGCCCTACGGCTCCTCGTCCGGCATGCAGTTGTACTGGCCGCCCTCGTCATAGGCGCGGCAGGCCACCATGCGGTTCCGGTCGTTGTAGAGCTCGCCCTGGTCTTGCCTGTTGTCCCAGATGTAGTCGGTCGAGCACGCCATGCCGGTGTCATCGGTCACCGCGTCGCGCCCCGACCTGATCTCGTACTTCTCACCGATACCGACAACTACCGCCATCTCCGTCGTGAACCGGCAGTTCGTGTCGTGGCTCAAGTTGAACAGCCGCCAACCCGTCATGTCCTGCTCGGCGGTGCCGATGTTCTGCAGCGTCACGACCTCCAGCTGCGAGCCCGGCATGTCAGGCAGCGCCAGGATGTCGATTATCTGCACGTCCGGCTTGGGGATAGGCGTCGGCGACGGCCGCGGCGTCATCGTCGGCGTCATCGGCGTGTTGGTCGGCTTCTCCGTGCGCGTCGCCTTCGGGGTCTCAGTCGCCGGTAGCGGCGTATCGCTCGGTGGAGGCGTGTTCGACGGCGTCGGCGTTATCGACGGCGTCAGCGTGATGGTCGGCGTCGGCACCGTGACCGTCGGAGGCGGAACCTGGTGCAGGTCGTAGGTCTTGACTGTAAGCGGCAGGAAGGCCTGCTGCGGTCGCGGTGTCATCGTTGGGGTGGGCGACGGGCCCGCTGTGGCGGTGAACGTCGGCGTTGCTGTGGCGATGACTATCGGCGTGTTGCTGGGGACCTCGGTCGGCGGCGGCGGCGTCGTAGGTGACGGGATCAGCGGCGCCTTCGGCTCATACATCGCGTCGATGAGCACGTTGTCGATCGTCGCGCCCGTATGCTGACCCGTCGGGTTCTCGTCGAGGTAGATGAAAGCGACCACCACCTGCTGCTTCTGCGCCACCGATGTGAACTCGCGGTACACGCCTCGTTCCCAATCGCCGCCGGTGTTGGTAGTGAAGTCGGTAGCCTGCTCCGTGAACGTGATGTTGTTGTCCTCACGCGTGCCGACCAACAGCCGCAGCGCGCCGTCGGGCATGTTGTTGCGCATGTCGAACGTGACACGCAGCCCGTACGTGACGCTGCTGAGGTCGAATGACGTGTAGCGCAGCAGCGTGTCCATGTGCGAGCAGTTGGCCTTGCGGCGCGGATCATCGACAGCCACCGGGTAGGGGTCGCTGCAGCCCTGGTCCTCGCCGATCAACCCGCCGCCGGCCGCCCAGAGCGCTGCATCGCCGTGCGATGCACCGCAGTCATCGCGGCGACCCCAGCCGAGCACGTCGTTGCGCCCAGGGTACACCGCGCACCGGTCGGAGAAGCTCCACTTGGAGGTCACCGAGGGGAAGTCGGCGTTCTCGAAGCTCTCCTTCGCCAGCCGGCTCACGCCAGGCAGATCCTGATCCGGCCGGCTCGGCGCAACCACCGGGTCGCTCAGCGCGTCGTCGGGAATGTAGAGGTCCGGCTCGTCGATCACTGGCTGAACGTGACCGCCCGAACCCAGATCAACCTGCCTCGCACTCGCCGACTCCATCGCGGCGGCGGCCATCATCACGACGAGGCACACCGCGACAACCGCCGACAGCTGGGACAGCCTCCTGACCCTCATCGGCCAACCTCCTAGCGCAAACACGAGTCGCTGGGGAACTGCTTCGCCATTGTACCCCATGGCCGAGGGCCTGCCAACGGCTCGGCCCTTCCTGTATCATGGTCGCTCGTGAGCACCCCTCGGGCCAGGAAGATGCCGCGCCGCGGCTGCCCCCGCTGTCACAGAACTCGCGCGTGGAGCGTACTACAGCGCGCAATGACGGGCGCGCCGCGTCCGCCGGCTCAGGCTCTTAAGTGGGATCCGACATGAGCCGCGACCGCGCGACGCCCGCCGAGAAGGCGTACTTGGACCTGGTGGCTCGATACCAGACCTCCATCTTGAACTACCTGTACCGCCTGGTGGGCGACGCCGATCTGGCGGAGGATCTTACACAGGAGACCTATGTCAAGGCGTACGGCGCAGTCGAGCGGCTCGACCTCGATGACGACGCTGAGGGCAGGCGCCGCGCGTGGCTGTATCGCATCGCGCACAACCTGGCGACCGACCACCTTCGGCGCAAGGCGCGCCTGCAGTGGCTGTCACTCGACCGCGTCCGCGGGCGGGGGGCGAGCGATCCGGCTGACCGGATCGCCGACCGCGAGCCGGTGCACCAGGCGCTAGGTCAGCTCAGCGAGGACCATCAGCAGGTGTTGTACTTGTTCTGCAATGAGGGTATGAGCGCTGCCGAGGTCGGCGAGGTGCTCGGGATCTCGTCCGCTGCCGCCCGCAAGCGGCGGCAGCGCGCGCGCGAGGCGTTCGAGATCGCCTACCGCGCAATGGATGGCGCCGAGTGAACTGCGACAGGGCACGCGACCTCATCTGGGCGCAGGGCGCCCGTGAGCACGGGGCGGCCGCGCCGGGCCGCGCCGCGCCAGGCACCGCGCCCGGTGCCGCGCCCGGTGCCGCGACCAGCACGGCGTCCGCATCCGCCGCCGAGCGGTCAGCCCTCGACGAACATCTCGCCGAGTGCCCAGACTGCCGCGACCTGGCCCGCTCGGTAGCCGCGATCGCCGCCGCCTTCCGGGCCGAGCGCTCGCTCACCCCAAGCGCGAACCTGCGGGCGAACATCATGGCGGTCCCCGACAGGGCGCGCCGCCGTCGTCAGCTTGTCCCCCTGGCGTTGCCGGCAGCGGCGCTCCTGTGCGTCCTGTCGTCGGCGGTCTTGTGGCAGGTGTATCCAGGGCTCTCGCTGCCGCGGGCTGCCGTCGAGCCCGGTGGGCCCGTTGCCGCGTCCACTGAGCCAGCTGCCAGCAGCGCTCCCTCCGGCAGCGCCGCGGCGGAAAAGGGCAGCGCCGATTCGGCGGCCGCGACCAGTGATGCAGTGGGCGGGGCCGGCGCCGGCGTCGACGCGCGGACACCGTCCGACGCGTCGGTTTCTCAGCGGCTCGCGACGGCCGGCGCTCGCCCGAGCCAACTCGCCGATGCGCTCACGTCGACGCCGCTTGCGCCGGAGCAGCCGGCCGCGGCGCGGGGCACAGACAGAGGCGGCGGCCAAGCGGCAGCGTCGACTTCGGTGGGCGGCGACACATCGGGCGCGCCGCCGGCATCGGCGACCGCGCCGCCTCCCACGGCGACCAGCACCCCGGTCGGAGTTGGCGGCGACGCCGGGCCGCCCGGGCCGACGGCTACGCAGACCGGTCCTGGTTTTGGTCCCGAGGAGCCCACGGCTTCGCCGCCGGGCGGTGCCGTACCAACGGCCACACAGGCCGAACGGGGCCCCGTCACCGCAACGATTCCGCCTGCCGCGCCAACGCCCACACCGAGGCCGACCGTTGGTGGGCCGACGAACGCACCGCCGCGCCCGACGGGGGCCGAGACGGCCAAGACAGACTGCCCGCAGCTGCCGACCACGCC
>JBJYWW010000237.1:0-4426 GCA_046259645.1 Anaerolineae bacterium | reverse complement strand
TCAGCGCCTCGCGGTCCGGATCGCCCTCAGCCCAGGCTGCGACGGAGTCGAACGCCCCGGCCGGGTCGGCGGTCAGGTCCCGCAGAGCCCTGTAGTAGGCTGTGGTGAACGCGTCGAACGGCGCCGAGTTGCTGGCCACCGAGGCGTTCGAGAACTCGATGACGTCCCACAAGATCCGAACGTCGCGCGACGACAAGATCACGCGGCTGCCCGGCTCGGAGTCGAGGGCCCGCTGCACCTCGGGCTGCCACGCCACCACCGACTGGATGTTCTGCTCCGCGCCGGAGTTCAGCCACTCGTCCACGGCCTCGGACGCGTCGTCGAAGCGCAGCGGCTGGCGCATCGGCTGGTTGGCCGTGTGGCTCGCGAAGCACGCCATGTACTCCGACACGCTGTAGCCGGTGAAGGCCACGGCGTGCTCGAACACATCGTTCCAGGTCTCGACGCCCTCCTTGACGACTATGGCGTCGTTGCCGGCGCTCTGGCCGATCGGGATCGCGATGGCGACGCCCTCGCCGCACTTGCGCGTGGCGTCGAGGGTCGTCGCGAGAGCATCATAGTGCCCCAGCTGCAGCGCCTCGCACTGCCCTTCTTCGTCGAGGTCTACGTCGTCGGCATACACGTCGAACAGCTGCAAGTCGTAGCCGAGCGCCTCCATGTAGCGGCCGGCGTCCATGAACGCCAGCGTCGCCATGTAGGGTGTGTACTGGAGGGTGAGGACCCGGAAAGGCGGCAGATCGGCGTCGCCTGCGCGGTCGGCCGCCTGGCCGCCCGCGTTGCCGGATCGGTCCACCGCCGACACGTCCGACGACGAGCCAGATGCGCCGCTGCCAGCCGCTTCCGACGAGCTGTCGTCGCCGCCGGAGTCGCGAGCGCCCGACGCGCCGGACGAGTCGTAGCTGTCCGAGCCTACGTCCTGGCCCGTGTCGGGCGCTGTGTTGGAGCCGAGGTCGGCAATCGACGAGCCGAGGTCCGTCTCGAGGAACCACCCGGTCGCGAACAGCGCGACCAGTCCCATGCAGCCGAAGACCAGGACGAGCCCGATCATGACACGCCGCCAGTGCACTTGCATCGCGCTCTCCTCCAACCGCTACGCGGATGCCGATGTCACCCGCCCGCGGATCACCAGCAACTCCTCGCCGCGAGCCCCGCCGCGTCCCCGCCCGACACTCACCTAGTCAAGTCGTGTGGGCCGGCGCGCCTAGTCCTCCTGGTCGTCGGCGCCGATCGCCCGCTCCACCGCCTGCCCCATCGGCGAGGCTTCCGCACCCTCCTCGACTGGCGGCGCCGCTATCTCCACTGGCTCCGGCGCGTAGCCGACCTCGGCCATGAGCTCGGCCAGCTTCGCGGCCCCAGCGGCGGTCTGGGCCACTCTCTCCTTCGACGCCCCGGACTTCTGCTCCCACATCGCGTCGACGACGTCACGCCGGGCGCGGTATCGCGCCTCGTCCTTGGTGACCTGCTCCTGGATACGCGCACGCATGTTGGACTGGTCGCCAGGCACGAGCTCCATCATCTGCTCGCGCAGCTCCATCTGCTGCCGGCGCATGTCGGTCATCCGCGCTCGGGCCACCAGCCGCGCATCGCCGCGGGCCAGCTTCTCCAGCTGCTTCGACTGGTCCAGCACCATGTCGATCGCCTCGCGCTTGTCCGAGAGCGCTTCCTCGACCAGGTTCTCGAGCATCGCCACCTCGTCCTCGGCGGCGGCCAGCTCCTCGGCCAGGGCGGCGGCCCGCGCCTCCTCGCGCTGCTGCGTCACGGTGTCGCCACGGTGCGCCGCCGCCGCGGCGGCCTCCAGGTGCACCTTGGCCTCGTGGCGCACGTTGGCGGCCATGATCCGCGCCTCGGCCAGCTGCTGGACCATCATCTCCGCCGCGGCGCCCACATCCTCGGCCGCGCCCATCTGCTTCTTCAGGTTCTCGGCGCGCTTGGTCCTGTCGTACGCCAACCGACGCTCGGGCGGGACGCTCTCCTCGGCCCCCTCCAAGAAGAAGGAGAAGAACATGCGGAACAGGTCGCCGATCCGGCTGAACACGCTCATCAACACCCTCCTGCCTCTGCAAGTGGTCGTGCGCTATGGTTCTCGGTAGCCGCACTCCATGATATACGTTCACTGCGGCGACCCGGTCTCGGCCGCGGGCCGGCTCGTCGATCGGCAAGCGGCGCTCGCGCGACTGGGCACACCGAACGCGCCCCCGCCGGCCTCGGGTCATCCCGGAAGGCTGCGGCGCGGGCGAGTCAGGCCGCCATGGCCTCTATCGCATGTTAGGTTAGGCGCCTATGGCCGTCAAACAGCTAGTCCAGGCATGTGGCCATCCTGAATCCGCGGTGATGGCGCCTATCGGGGGTTGACGTGGTCGACACGCATGATGCAGGCACCGGCGTCCCCGCTCGCGGCGATGCGGGGCCCGCATCGTACCGCCGGCTGATCGAAGAGGCCCACGCCGACGCCGCCATCTGGGACTACGTGAGGTACGACGACGAGGGCCAGCTGTGGATCAATGGCCTGAAGGTGGCTGACGCTATCGCCGCCTACGGCTCGCCTCTCGAGATCGTCGACACCACCCTGGTGGAGCGAAGGTGCGCCGACTGGATCACGTTGACGCGCGAGGTGGCCGAGCGCGTCGGCTACGTCGGACGCCTGGACTACCTCTACGCGGCCAAGGCCAACATGGCCAGCGAGGTCGCGCACGCCGCCTATCGATCGGGTTGGGGCGCCGAGACCAGCTCGCGCCAGGACCTCGATCACCTGCAGTGGCTGGCCGACAACGACTTGCTGCCCGACGGCCTGCGCGTCGTCTGCAACGGCTTCAAGCTGCCCCCTAGCTTCCTCGGCCGACCGCAGCCGGACGCGGTCTCTTCGGAGAGCGCCGTCACCCTGCCGCCCGACACGCTGTCGCGGACCGTCCGCGACGCTTCGTACGCCGAGAGCATCGTGCGCATGGCCCGCGACGGATGGGCGATCTGCCCGATTCTGGACCAGGACGAGCTCGCGACGTTCCTCGAGCCGGGCACTCCGACGATGGACGTCGGGCTGCGGATGAAGCACGGCCGCGTGTCCAACGCCGCGGAGCTCACCCGACTGGTCAGTCGCTTCGGGCTGGACCAGGCAACGCTGCGGCAGGACGCGGCGCGGATTGCCGCGTCCGGGCACCTGCGCTTCACCACGCTCCACGCGATGGTCGGCGCGGCCACGACCATCCCGGTGGACGAGTTCGCCGACGCCCTGCTGTTCGCCGGCGGCGTCTGGGCGTCGCTCAGGCGTGACCACGAGACGTTGAGCGAGCTGAACATCGGCGGCGGAATTCCCCCGCTCAGCGAGCCGTACCATCACGCCGGGCTCGTCGAGCGGCTGCTGACCGGGCTCAAGTCGATCGCGGCCGAGCACGGCGTACCACCGCCCGACGTGACGTTCGAGCTTGGGAGCCTGGTCGCGGCCGAGTGCGGCTTCCACGTGTTCCGCGTCGTGCAGACGAAGCTGAACCACGTGCGCGACGACCGCGACCCGGCGCCGTGGGCGATAATCGACGGCGGGCTGATGGCGGCGATCCCCGACATGCTGATCCTGGGCAAGAGCTTCCGGATCCTGGCCGCCGGTGGGGCCGACCGCCGCGCGCGTCGGGCGCGCCTCGGCGACCCGACCTGCGACTCGGACGGCCGGTATCCGCCCTCGAGCTTCGGTCCCGACGCGGCGATTCTCTTGCCGGACGCCGGAGACGCGCTGCACGTGGTGATTCTGGGCGTCGGCGCGTACCAGGAGATCCTGGCGGGCGTCCGCGGCGCTCACCATTGTGGGCTGCTCGAGGCAATTGAGCTGATACTCGAGCCCGGTCCGGACGGCAGCGTCCACGGTCGCATAATGCCGCGCCAGACGTCGGCGGAGGCGTCGGCGCTGCTCGGCTACTCGGACGAGGCCGTGCCGGCGCTGGCCGGCGCCCTGACGGCATCGCAGGAGCGCGGCGGCTAGGGCGGCCGCGGAGCAGACACTGGGCCGCCGTCGGGTGCCTAGCGTTGCGGCGAGGGCTCCGGCGTCGCCGGGACGTACCCGGGACATCGCTTTGATGCCGTCACTTCGGAATGGTATGCTACTTCAAGCGTAACGCTCCCCGCCGCCGTCTTGCCCCGACGGCGGCCCGAGTGAACGGTATTGGCCCTCGGGACCGATCTGCTCGGCCCGTGCGCCGCGGTTCCACGGAGTCCGCGATGCCTGCGAAACAGCGACGCGTGACCAGGTGGCTGCTGGCCGGTGCGGCCGTGCTGGCGGCCAGCGCCTTCCTTGGTGTCGCCGGGCACGGCGCTCCGACCGCCACAGCGGCCGACGACGGCGATATCTGGCTGCCGCTCGCGCTTGGCGGATTCGAAGGGCCGTTCCCTGACCTGCCGAGGCCCGAGCCGACAGACGCACCGACCGAGCCGTCGGCGACCG
>JBJYWW010000236.1:250-2922 GCA_046259645.1 Anaerolineae bacterium | reverse complement strand
TGCGGCGAATGATAGCGCCTGCGGTTGGCGGCCGCACGGAAGGTCACCATAATGGCGCCATGGCTAGCCCTGCGCTGGTTGGCTCGCTGGTGATGTGCGTGTCGCTGCCGGCGGTCGCGGCGTGCCGCGCCGTCGACCCACTGCCTGCCCCGGCGGTCGACCGCGCCGCGCTCGTGGCGGCCTACGAGCTCGCGTCCGTGGCGGCGCTCGACGTGCCCTATCCCGCCGACAACCCCCGCGACGAGGAGCGTATGGAGCTGGGGCGCCTGCTGTTCTTCGACCCGGTCCTCGGTGGCGAGGACGACGTGGCCTGCGCCACGTGCCATCACCCGGACCTGGCGTTCGGAGACGCGCGCGAAAGAAGCGTCGGCGTCGGCGGCGGCGGACCTGACGGCCGTGCGCTGGGCCCTGCTCGACGGGCTGGCCATTCCGCCCTGACCGGCGCGCCTATCGGCGAGGCGGCCCGCAACGCGCCGACCGTGCTCAACGCCGCGTTGTACGGGCATCTCGGCATCGAGCCAACCTACGCAAGCGGCCTCTTCTGGGACGGCCGCGTCGACCGGGGGCTCGAGGGCCAGGCCCTGGAGCCGGTGCAAGCGCGTGACGAGATGGCCGGCGACGCCTACGATTCCGACCGCGCGGTGGCGGCGCTGATCGTGGAGCTGCGCGAGATCGAGGAGTACGAGCAGCTGTTCGGCGCGGCGTTCGCGGACGAGGTACCGGCTGGCGATGGCGTGAGCGCCATCGACCTGCATCGGCTCGAGCGGGCCATCGCCGCCTTCGAGCGCGAGCTGGTCACGCCCGATGCTCCGTTCGATCGTTGGCTCGAGGGCGACGACGCTGCGCTCGACGATGCGGCCACGCGGGGGCTGGCGGTCTTCTTCGGGCAGGGCGGTTGCGGCGAGTGCCACAGGGGGCCCATGCTGTCGGACTTCGACTACCACGCCTTAGGCGTCGCGCAGACCGGTCCCGGCCGTAGGACGACCCCCGGTGAGGACTTCGGGCGCGTGGCGGTCAGCGGCGCGGTCGGCGACGTCTACGCGTTCAGGACACCCGCGCTGCGCAACGTGGCGCTCACCGGGCCGTACATGCACGACGGCGCCGTGGCCGCGTTGAGCGATGCGGTCGCGTTCTTCGACCGCGGCGGCAACGACCGGGGCTTGCCGGAGGGCGTGCTGTCGCAGAAGATCGAGCCGCTTGGGCTGTCGCGGCAGGACCGGGACGATCTGGTGCGCTTCCTGGAGTCACTCACCGGCACTCTGCCCGACGTGGAGTTCCCAGACGTGGTACCCAGCGGTCTGCCGCCCGTGCGCTCGTTGTCGAACTCGTAGCGGCGACCTAGGAAGCAGAGCCAGAGGCTGACATGGACGAAAGACGTGGCGCCAGCCAAGACGACGGCCGGACCGAGACTGAAGCGACATCCACCGAAGATCCGGCTCGCGGAGAGGTTGCCCGCCCTGCGGCCGGCATCTCGACCGGGATGCGCACGCTAAGCGTCCTGGCCGGCATGGCCTTGATCATCGCCCTGATGACCGTGGTGGCCCTGACGTTCCGACCTTGAATCCGCTTGGTGCCTGACCGCGGCACGTGCTGAGTGAGCGTCGCGGCCACGCGACTTACACGCGCCACGCGAGCGTCGCGGCTGCGCTATCTGCACGCGCCACGCGAGCGCCGCCGCTGCGCAGGTGTCTCGCGCCTCGCGTGCGCCGCAGCCGCTCTATCTCGTCGCGCCGCCTGAGTAGCCGAGCGGCAGATGAAGCGGCGCCTGGCGCTGGATGTCCAGATCCAGCGCCGGTTCGACCCACACGTCGTGGTCGACGTACGGCCTGTCGCCGTCCTGATGTGACCACGCCAGGACCACGGTCGACGGGCCCGCGCCGACCACCGCGTGCGGCTGAGTGTCGTACTGCGTCGGCCAGTTCGTGACCAGCGAGGCGTCCGACCAAGATGCGCCGTCGCTGCTGTGTCGGTAGCGGACGTCGAAGGCGCTGCCGGCCTGCTCGGAGTAGACGACGACGAACGTGCCGTCGGGCAGGGCGAGCGGCTGCGAGTCGTGGCTGTTGCGGGCCACCGAAACGGCCACCGGCGTCGCCGTCCAGTCCCGCGGATCGCGCGACCTTCTGGACCACAGGTCGAGGTCGTTGTCTCCCGGGTTCGTCTGATATGTCACGAGGTACATCCCGTCGGAGTCACGGCGCGTGATCCGGGGCAGCGCCGCCGAGCCGAGGCTGACCTGCGTGCGCTCGGTGTCCCACGTCGCCCCATCGTCTAGCGACCGTGCTATGTAGCTCGGTCCCGAGAGCCGGTGCCGTCCGGCTCCGCGATCACGTCCGGGTTCACCTCGCCCGGAGTCGGCCAGCCGAGGTAGATCGCGCCCGCGTCGGTCCACTCGGCGCCGTCGGCCGAAGTCGCGCGGTGCAGCCGGTAGCCACCGTCACCTGTCTCGTCCACCAGGTAGAAGAGCGCCAGCGTCCCTCCGGCGAGCTGCACGAGCGCCGGGTGGCGCTCGCTCGCGTCGGTTGCCACGGCCGCGCGCGGGACCTCCCACGTCGCGCCGCCATCGCTCGACGACGTCCAGTAGAGGTCGCCGGCGAACGACAGGCCGTCGAGGCGCTCGAACACCAGCGCCAGGCCGCCCGACGCCCGCAGGCGGGCGATCGACGGCTGGTAGT
>JBJYWW010000236.1:0-240 GCA_046259645.1 Anaerolineae bacterium | reverse complement strand
CACCGGCGCGCGGTCGGCGTCAGCGGCGGTGGGGTCCGATGCGCGCTCGCAGTCGGGGACGGCGGGGTCCGATGCGCGCTCGCAGTCGGCGGCGGCTGGTGTCTTTGCCCCCACGAGGCCGGCCGCAGTGGGCGGCCCGGCAGCGGCCAGCGCGACAGCCAGCAACGCCGCAGTGGCTAGCGCGGCCGCGACTAGGCCGGCTGCGGCAATCGCGGCAGCGCCCCGGTCGGCAGCCGCCCG
>JBJYWW010000235.1:0-6551 GCA_046259645.1 Anaerolineae bacterium | reverse complement strand
TGCTGGGCGGGCGCCTCGGCGCCAGCGACGCGACGAACGCCGAGTACCTATCTCGCTTCGAGACGGACCTGGAGCGCCACGGCTTGGCCGTCAGGGTGCTCTGGACGGGCCACGTCCCCTCTGCGGAGGTGTCCGCCTGGTTCCATGCCGCCGACGTGGCCGTGCTGCCGTACGAGGACGGCGCGTCGTTCCGGCGCGGGAGCTTGCTGGCCGCATTGGCGCACGGCGCGCCCGTCGTGACGACGATTCCGAGCACGACGCCCGACGCCCTTGTCCATCCGGCGCTTGCCGAGCGCCCGCCGGAGCTGGAGGACCATCGGTCGGCTCTGCTCGTGCCGCCCGGCGACGTCGCGGCCCTGGCCCGGGCGATCGCCGAGGTGCTGGACGACCCTGCTCTCGCCGCGGCGCTGGCTAAGGCCGCCCGCGCCACTGCGGCGGGATTCGGGTGGGAGGCGATCGCCGGGCGGCACGTGGAGCTGTACCGGCGCATGCTTGAGCGGAGAGCCCGCGCGTGACCGTCGGCACCCGACACGTTTCAGTTCGGACGGAGCACCAGCTCGTTATCGCGTGCGTGTTGCTGGCTGCGCTCCTGCGCTCGTGGGATCTCGACCTCATGTCGATCTGGCAGGACGAGGGCCTGTCGCTGTACCGCTCGGGCCTGAGCCTGACTGGCATCCTCGGCGGCGTGATCCCGCTTGGCGAGCTGACGACCTACGACGTCCATCCGCCGCTCTACTTCCTGCTGCTCGCGGCGTGGCGCCAACTGGGGGGATGGCTGGACGGCGCCGACGCCATGCTCTGGGCCGTCAGGTGGCTGTCGCTCATGGCGTCGCTGCCTGCCATCCCGCTCATCTGGGCGCTCGGCCGACGGCTGGTCGGCGCTTGGACTGGTTTGGTCGCGGCCCTGCTCGCCGCGCTGTCGCCGCTGTACCTCTGGTACTCGCAGGAGGTGCGAAGCTACTCATTGGTCGTGACCCTGAGCGTCGCCGCGGTGTACCTTCTGGCGCGAGCGGTCGAGCCGGGGCTCGACAACAGGCAGCGCATCGGGCCTGCGCTCGGGGCCGCAGCCGCGAGCGCCGCTCTGGTGTGGACGCACTACCTCGGATTCCTCGTCGTCGCCTTCGAGGCGCTGGTGCTGATGGCTGCGGCCGCACGGTCGCGTGGCCGGGGAGCCGTGACGATCCTCGTCGCCATGGCGGCGGCCGGAGCCGCCGCGGTGCCGCTGCTGCCCTTCGCGATGTGGCGGCTCGGGATCGGCGCGGAGCGCGACCAGCACTTCGTGCCGCTCGACACGATCTTGGCCGACGTTGTGCGCGGCTTCGGCCTCGGCCGCACGTTCTACCACGAGGTCGATTCCACGGCCGGTCGAGTCTCAGTAGTCGCGATGGCCGTGTTCGCCGCGCTTCTCGTGGTCGGCGCGCTGCACGCCTGGCGCCGCGACCGGGCCTCCGCCGCCTACCTTGCGGGCTACCTACTGGCGCCCGTGGTGGGCTTGTACCTCCTGACGCTGGTCAAGCCGGTGTACTTGGGCAGCTACCATCTGATCGCCGCCTCGCCGGCGTTCTACGTCCTCGTCGGGGCGGGAGTGGCCGGCCTGGGCGCCCGACGGGTCGCCGTCGGCGCGCTGGCCTGCGCGGCCGCCCTGGCGCCGATGCTCGTGGCCGACGCCAACTTCTACGACGACCCGCGCTACCACAAGGACGACCTGCGGGCGCTGGCGGCGTACGTCGACGCGCGCGCCGTGCCCGGCGACGTGCTGGTCCTGTCCGACCCGGTGCTCGAGCGATCGTTCGAGCACATCTCACGCCACGTGCCCGTGCTGGCCCAACCCGCTCTGCTCGCCTCGGGCCTGCCCGACGACCGGCCGCCGGCCGAGCGGCTGGCGCCGCTGCTGGCCGAGCACGGGCGCCTCTGGTTCATGAAGCCGCTCGCCGCGGATCGCGAGTGGCTGCTGCAGAACGCCCTGTTGGTGGACCGCGAGGACTTCCGGGGCGCGGGCATCCCGGTCTACGTCATGGCGTTCCAGCAGGAAGAGCTCCCGTCTATCACTGGCGCTCGCCCCGCCACAGACGGCAGCGCCGGCGCGCTGGGGTCGCTGACGCTACAGTCGTGGGACGTCACCCCAGAGCCGCTGCGGGCCGGCCAGGGAGCACGAGTGGCGCTGGCCTGGGAGACGCCGACGCAGTCGACGGGGGGAGACTCGTGGCTGCCGGACTACAAGGTGGCCGTGCGCCTGCTCGACGAGTCGGGCCGGAGCTGGGCCGACGGCGACCACGAGCCCTTCCATGGTGAGCGGCCGACGTCGACCTGGCCGGCGGGCACCACGGTCTACGAGCCGCACGACCTGCTCGTGTACCCAGCGACGCCGCCGGGCCTCTACCGGCTGGCGGTGACGGTCTACGACCCGGCCACGGGCGCGGAGTTCCCGGCCGCCGGTCCGCTGCTGCTCGGCGACGTCGAAGTCGGTCGGTCCGACGAGCCCATCGATCCGCACGACGTGCCGGTGGCGGCGCGCGTCTGGTACTCCGGAGCCGGCGTGACGGTGTTCGGGTATGACCTCGCCGCCGAAGGCGCGGTCGCCGGTGGCGAGATGCCGGTCACGTTCTGGCTGGTCATCGACGATCCGCACGTCGCCACTTCCGTTGCGGTCGAGCTGTTGGACGGGCGGAGCCGCGTGCTCGCCCGCTCCGCTGCGGCAATCGAAGGGGCTCCGCCCAAGGCCGAGGCGGCACCGGCGCCGGCACTGCTGGCCGGCGACATCAGGCGCGCCTCCCCGACGCTGACTCTTCCGGCCGAAGGCGGCCGCTTTTCAGTGCGGCTAGTGCTTCTGGACGGCGACGGGCACCGCCAGTGGATGCGCCGCGGGCCGCTGCCGCTGCTCGGCGCCTGGCTGGGCGAGTTGTCCGTCGAGGCCCCGACGGTCGACTCGTCGGCCGTCTACCTCGACGCGCCGGACATCGAGCACCGCTATGACGTGCCCGTCGGGGAGGGCATCGTGCTGGTCGGGGCCGACCTTGCCCCCATCGGCGACAGCAGCATTGCGGGCGGCAGCGAAGTCGCGCCATCGGGCGACAGCACCGCGGTGGTCGACAGCGATCTTGTGTTCGCAGCGCCAAGCATCACCGCGGTCCGGGGCGAGCAGCTGCCGGTGACGCTGTACTGGCAGGCGACAGACGCCGTCCCGACCAGCTATCATGTCACCGTCCAAGTGGTCCCGGCAGCCGCGCCGGGCGGTGGCTCCGCGACCGGACGGCTCGAGCTCGCTCCCGCCGGGCCGCCGGTGGCGCAGCACGACGGGGCGCCAAGCGGCGGGGCGCGTCCCACAACGTCGTGGCGCCCCGGCGAGACCATAGTCGACGAGCACCAGCTCGCGCTGCCCCGGGACCTGGAGCCCGGCACGTACCTGCTCATTGCCGCGCTCTACGCCCCTGAGGCGCCCGGTCGGCCGCGCCCGGTGGCCGAACAGGAGGGGCGCCGGCAGGACTACGTCCGGCTGGCCGTCATCGAGGTGGAGTGATCGAGAATGCCAGGGACCGACCGCCATCCGCATCGGAACCACAGGTGACATCCGACACCTCTGACGAAGCCACCATGAGCGACCCTGACGCGACGCCGCCGGAGCGCCGCTCGCGGCGGCCGCGCCTCGGCACGGTCCTGCGGATCGCCGTCAGCCTGGTGCTCTTGGCGTTGCTCTTCCGCAACGTGGCGCTGTCCGATGTCGTCGACGAACTGCGCGACGTGGACGTGCCGTCCGTCGCCGGCGCGGTGCTGCTTTACGTGGTCCTCGGCACGTTCGTTCGGGGCAACAGGTGGCGCGCCCTGATCACGTCCCTCGGTCATCCCATCTCGCGTGTCCGCGCCATGGAGCTCTTCCTGGTCGGGACGTTCTTCAACCAGCTCCTGCCGACGGGCATCGGCGGCGACCTGGTGCGGGCCCTGGCGCTCGCGCGCGACGGCCTCGGGCGCGCCAGGGCGTTCAGCACGGTGCTGGTCGATCGCGCGCTCGGAATCCTGCCGTTGCTGGCCGTCGGGCTCGTGGCCCTGCTGGCCGAGCCGGGCCAGCCCGCGCCAATGATTGCGACCATGCTGCTGGCGACAGGGATCATCGGCGTCCTGGGCATCATCGTCCTCTTTCAAGCACACCGGCTGCAGAGCAGGCTCTCGGGCGTGCCTGGCGTCGGCTGGGCAATCACGAGGCCGAGCGTCGCCCGCTTCCTGGAGTCGTTCGCGGAGTACGACCGCCGCGCGTTGCTGACCTCCACGGCCTGGGCGTTCGTGTTCGCCCTGCTGCTCATCGGGGCCAACGCGCTGCTTGGGCGCGCGGTCGGCATCACCCAGGCCACCTTGCTGGACTGGGCGGTGCTGGTGCCCCTTGCCGCGCTCTCGACCCTGCTGCCGTCGGTCGGCGGGTGGGGCGTCCGCGAGTGGACGTACGTCGGTCTCCTCGGTAGCCTGCACCCGCCCGTCAGCGCCGAGACCGCGACCGCGGTCTCGCTGCTGTTCGGCGGCATGAACCTGATGCTGGCTGCCGCCGGCGCCGTACTGACCGCCGCCGGCGACACCGTGGGCCTACCTAGCATGGACCGACTGCGGCGCGAGGCCGAGCGGCGAGCGACCGGCGCCCCGGGCACGTCCGAGGGACAGTGACGCCTTCCTCGGCGGCGCGCTCGCGCGAAGCCGCGCTGGTCGTCGCGATTGCGGTGGCGGCCTTCGCCTTGCGCGCGTGGGGCTTCGGCTTCGGGCTCCCGCACACGTATCACCCCGACGAGCACCAGTACGTCGAGACCGCCCTTCACATCCTCGACGGCGAGCCGAATCCCGGCCGGTTCAACAACCCGTCGCTGTACAAGTACGCGCTCGCCGCGCTCGACGCCGGCTGGCTGGCGGCAGGGCGCGCCTTCGGCGCCTACGACTCAGCCGGGGAGTTCCAGGCCGCTGCCGCGGCCGACCCCACCGCGTCCTACGCCTTGGCGCGCCTGGCGACCGCGCTGATAGGCGCGCTGACGGTGATCCTGGTGTACGTGCTCGGTCGCGAGGCCTATTCGAGCCGCACGGGCCTCGTCGGAGCAGCTCTGCTGGCCGGCACTTACCTTCACGCGCGCGACGCGCACTTCGCGGTGAGCGACATCCCCTCCGCCGCGCTGGTCACTGCGTCGCTGCTATTCAGCCTGCGGGTGTCGCACGCGGGGAGGGGGCGCGACTACGCCTTGGCCGGCGCGACCGCCGGGCTGGCGGCCGCCACGAAGTACTCCGGCGCCTTGGTCCTGGTGTCGCTGGTGGCGGCGCACTTCCTGTCCGATCGCGTTCGCTCGCTCCTTTGGCCCCGGCGCATCTTTGACGCCCGACTGCTGGCCGCCGGGCTCGTGTGCGGAGCCGCCTTCCTGGTCGCGGTCCCGTTCGCCGTGCTGGACTGGCCGGCGTTTCAACAGGACATCGCGCTTCTCCTCGAGCGAGGTCAGGTAGGCTTCAAAGGGCTCCAGCTGTCGTCCGACTCCGGCTGGGTGTTCTACGCCAAGTCGCTGTGGTGGGGCATGGGTCCGCCGCTGATCGTCGCCTCGGTGGCCGGCGCGGTGCTGGCGCTGGTCCGCCACAGGCGAGCGGACATCGTGCTGGTGGTGTTCCCGATCGTCCTGTACGCCTGGATGGGTCGCCAGCTGCTGATGTTCGCCCGGTTCATGCTGCCGGCCGTCCCGACGCTCGCGCTGCTGGCGGCGACGGTGGTGGTCCTGCTGGCCGACAGCCTGCCAGACCGCGGGCGGCTGCGCGCGGCTGCCACTGCCGCCATCACCGCGGTGCTCCTGGTGGTCCCTGTGTCCGACTCTCTGCGCTTCGACTGGCTTCTGGTGCAACCAGACACTCGCGACGTGGCGCAAGGCTGGATCGAGACCAACGTGCCGCCGGGCGCCAAGGTGCTGGTGCACTCCAACGGCCCGGAGCTGGCCGGGGTCGATCACCCGGCGCCAGGCGCGACCCGTGCGTTCGACTTGACGGTGATGGGCACCACGGGGCTGAGCCGCGAGCCCCTGCAGAGCTACGTCGACGCCGGATACGAGTACATCGTCGTGAGCAGCCACTCCTACGATAGGCGGTTGCTCGACCCGGCCGAGGACGAGGCGCGGCAGGCCTTCTACGCCCAGCTCGATCGCGAGCTAGACCTCGTAGCCGAGTTCGCGCCGCAGTCGAGCGGCGCCGGGCCGCCGTTCGTATTCGCGGAGATCTACGGTCCTGCGATCGGCTTGTGGCAGCTGGAGCGGCCTGGTCCCACGATCAAGGTCTATCGCGTGCCGCAGGGTCTCTGACGCGGTACAGACCGTACGCCTCGCCGTCATCAGGCAGAGGCGACGCCGACAGCGGCACCTGCTCGATCTCGTAGCGCTCCGCAAGCTGGTCGGCTTGGCGCTGCGACACGATCAATAGGCAGTCGCCGTCGCAGCCCTCGAGCTGCTCGTCGATGCGCTTCAGGTCCTTGTGGACCTTGACGGTCGGCACGCCGCTGAGGCCCAGCAGCGTCGCCATGACCCGGTGCGCGTGGCCGCCGCCGCTGAACTTGG
>JBJYWW010000234.1:6149-8677 GCA_046259645.1 Anaerolineae bacterium | reverse complement strand
CACAAGGGTCACTCCCTTGGCCTGAACGCGGAAGGCGAGGTCGTCGATCTGGCGGCGCTTGAGGAGCAGCTTGCGCCGACGCCGAGGATCGTGGCCGGCGTAGCCGGCGTGCTCGTACGGCGCGATGTGCGAGTTGACCAGCCACGCCTCGCCGTCCTGGACGACGGCGTAGGCCTCCTGCAGGCTTACACGGCCGGCTCGAATGCTCTTGATCTCGCTGCCGGTCAGGACCAGGCCGGCCTCGATCGCCTCAAAAATCTCGTAGTCGTGGCGGGCCTTGCGGTTCGTCGCGACGTTTCGCTCAGTCACCGGAGCGGCGAGCGTCGGCGGCGGCGCTGGAGACGGCGGCGATGGCTGCGGCCAGCTGGTCAGCGGTACCGCTCACCGGAGTGTCGGGCGCCAGCCCTACGCCGTCGACCTCCTCGCCGTCGGGGGTAGTCCAGTGGGCGACCGTCAGGCGCACCAGCGACTCGTCGGACAGCGGGTGCAGGACCTGAATCGCGCCCTGGCCGTAGGTGGTGTCGCCGACGAGCACGGCGTCGACGCCGGCCCTCAGTGCGCCGGCCAGCATCTCGGCGGCGCTGGCAGTCCCCCCGTTCACGAGGACGGCTATCCGCTCGGGCGACTTCATTGACGGCGCGCCGGACCCGTCGGCCGTGCGCTCGATCTGCTCGCCGCCGTGGTTGACCTCGATCCAGACCGGCCCGTCGAGGAAGCGGCCGGCGACCGCCCGAAGGCTGTCGAGGTCGCCGCCGGGGTTGTCGCGCAGATCGATCACCAGCCCAGTCGGGGGATCGTCCTCGAGGCTCGTGATCGCCGAGTCGAGCTGTGCCACCACGGCCGGGCTGAAGTGGCTGATGCGGACGTACGCCACGCCTTCCTCGGGGTGTTCAATCTCGACATCCGGCACCTCGATGTCGGATCGCACGAGCTCCAAGGAGCGCGGCGCCTCGTCCTGAGCACGCACGATCATCTCGACCGACGAGCCCGATTCGCCCTCGAGCTGAGCCAGCAGCTGGTCCCGGTCCATTCCCCCAAGGACCTCCCGCTCTGCGGTCAGGATGACGTCGCCCGGCACCAAGCCGGCGCTGACGCCCGGCGAGTCCGGCAGCGCCGACACGACGAGTGCCCCGTCGCGGACCGGCTCAACCCACACGCCGAACGCCCGCACGAGCTCCGGCAGTGAGGCCTCGGCGGCCGTGTCTGTTTCGCCGGTCTCGAAGAATGCTGCGTACGGGTCGTCGAGGACCCCGATGAGCCCGTCGACCGCGCGGTAGGTGATCTCGCGCTGCGGCGGGCGCTCGCCGTAGAACTCGCGATCGACGATTGCCCACACCTCGCCGAACAGCGGGAAGTTGATCGGCGGCACGACGTCCTCCGGCACGGATGGGCCCGGGGTATCCACCTGGAACGCCGCCATGAAGCCGACCACCCACGCGATCGCGGCCAGCGCGAGCGCGAAGCCGAACATGATGATGGTGTCCCGACGTCGCGCCATGGCTAGGACTCCTGCGGCCGACCGAGCAGGCGAAGGGCCTCGTCGATCGCGCGCCTCAGCTGGAAGTCGTCGGGCGTGTCCTCGGCGCCGTCGGCCGTGGTGTCCGGCTCCGCGCTGGGGCTGCCGTCCACGACGTCAGCCGTGGCGTCCGGCTGGGCGTCGGGGCCGCCATCGACGCCTCCATCCGTGCTCGATGCTTCAGCCTGGCTGCCAGGCTCGGCGGTGGCGAACACGTCGGGCTCGATGCCCTTCGTGTGGATGAGGGTGCCGTTGGGCGTGAGCCAAACGGCCATCGTCACGCGCAGCTCCGAGCCGTCGGACAGGCTGTGGACGTTTTGGACCGAGCCTTTGCCGTAGGTGGTGTCGCCGACCAGCACGCCCCGGTCGTGATCGCGGATGGCACCCGCCACGATCTCGCTCGCCGACGCCGAGCCCTTGTTGACCAGGACCACGAGCGGCACGTCGAGGGCATGGCCACCACGTCTGGCCTCCATGGCTATGCGCTCACCGTCGCTGCCCTCCTGGTACACGACCACGCCGCGGTCGATGAACTCGCTGGCTACGTCGATGGCGGAGTTCAGGAAGCCGCCCGGGTTGTTGCGCAGGTCGAGGATGAGCGCCTCCGCGCCCGCGGCTCGCAGATCGTCGATCGCGGCGACCAGCTCCTCCTTCGTTTCCGCGGCGAACACGGTGAGCTGGATGTAGCCGACCTCCGGCGCGCCTTCGTCTTCCAAGAGCCGGGCCACCGCCACCGAAGGTACGGCAATGCGGTCGCGAACCACCGGGATCACAAGGGGCTCGTCGACCCCTTCCCGGAGTATGGTCAGCACCACCGTCGTGCCCTTGGGCCCGCGAATGAGCAGGACGGACTCGCTGACGCCCATGCCAGTGATGTCGACGTCGTCGACCTTGATGACGATGTCGCCGGCGAGGATGCCGGCCTTCTCCGCCGGCTGCCCGCTCATCGGCGTCTGGATGACGAGCTGGCCCTCCTCGTGCGCCAGGGCGCAGGTGATCTCAACATCTACTT
>JBJYWW010000234.1:0-6139 GCA_046259645.1 Anaerolineae bacterium | reverse complement strand
GCCCCTATGCCCTCGAACTCGCCCTCGAGCTCGGGGCGCTGCACCTCGGTGTCGACGGGGTCGCTGAACAGGGTGTAGGGGTCTTCGAGGGACCGTAGCGAGCCGCGAATCGCGCCATACGTTATCTCGGTGTCGTCGGGCAGCTCGCCGTAGCTCGCGTCCTTGACGTAGTCCCAGGCCTCCCAGAAGACGCCGAAGTTCGACGGCTCGTCGGCGAGGGAGTCGCCCGGCCCAGATTCGACGTCGGAGGGGCCGTCGTCCGCGGCATCGCCTGCGCTCCCGCCATCGTCGGCGTCCGCGCCCGAGGCCGCGTCCGCACCTGCGACCGCGTCCTCTGCCGCCCCACCGTCCGCACCCGCGTCGCCGTCTTCGCCCGCGGCGGCGCCCGAAGCCGTGTCAGCAGCCGTGTCGGCATCCGCGTCACTATCTGGCGCCGTTTGCCGGTCAGCGGCGAGCTCGTCCACTCCCGCCGCGAGCGGGCGGGCCGATTCGGAGAGCGCGGCGTCGTCGCTGATGCGCAGGACGTCGGCGAACTGGCCCGGCGCACCCGGACCGCCGGTGGCCCCGCGAACGCGGTCGGCCGTGTAGTAGCCCGCGCCGTACGCGGCCGCCATCGAAGCGACCGCCAGCGCGAAAAACAGGAGCAGACGTCTCAACTGTGACATGATAACCTTTGGGGCTTGGACTACGGCCGTTGTGGCATCGGGCAATTGTAGCACGTGGCCTGGGCGGCCCTGGACGCCTGGAGGTCCGAAGACATGCGGAAGCTGGTGTTGCTGCGCCACGGCAAGTCGAGCTGGAGCGACGAGGGTCTAGCCGACCACGATCGTCCGCTGAAGGAGCGCGGACTGCGCGACGCGCCCCGGATGGGGGCGCTCGCCGCGGAGCTCGACATCGTGCCCGAGCTCATAATCAGCTCGTCCGCGGAACGCGCGGTGCGGACGGCGGAGCTGTTCGCCGAAGGCGCGGGCTTCGAAGGCGAGATCGTGATCACCGAGATGCTCTACGGCGCATCGCCTGACGACTACGTCGCGGCGCTCGGCGCGCTGGCCGGCGGCGAGGGCACGGTCATGCTGGTAGGTCACAACCCGGCGCTGGAGGAGCTGCTGGAGCTCCTTGTCGGCTCCTGGGAGCGGCTGCCGACGGCCGCCGTGGCCGTGGTCGAGCTGCCGTGGGCGCACTGGGGGCACGGCGCCGACGACGCGGAGGGCGCCGGCCGCCTGGCGGGCGTGTGGCGCCCTCGTGAACTGGCCGACTGAAAGACGGGATGAGACGGAGGGCCGCCCCGCGCCATCCGCTTTGCGGGCGGGATGAACAGGCGGGATGAGAACGCAGGATCAGCAGGCAGGAGGAAGAGGAGCCGCCGCCCGCGCAATGGCGGGCGGCGGCTGGTCTGTCAAAGCTGGCTGCCGATGATGGCGGCGCGACCTGGTCGCGACGGCGACGGTGCCGTCGCAACCTCGACACTAGCGTCGCGACCGGCCCAGGTCACTACGGACAGCCGCACTTCCACTCGAGCCCGTTGTACAGCGGGTGGTAGGCGCTGCCGATGTGGCGCAGCGACAAGTATGTGCGCTCGTAGTTGAACCGGCTCTCGGGCTTGTTGGGATCGCACAGCTGCTTCCAGCCCAGAACGGTCTCGGGATTCGTGACCGCAGAGTTGATCACCTGCGCCGGCACGCGGTCGAGGATGTAGTCGCAGACCTGGCCTACGCCGGGCGCCACGGTCGGGACGGCAGTCGGCGGCACCCCAGTGGTAGGCACGCCCGTGGGTGGAACCTGTGTCGTCGGCACTACCGTCGGTGGCACTTCGGTCGTCGGCACGCCCGTGGGCGGAACCTCTGTCGTAGGCACGACCGTCGGTGGCACTTCGGTCGTCGGCACGCCGGTCGGCGGAACCTCAGTCGTCGGCACGCCGGTCGGCGGAACCTCAGTCGTCGGCACAGCAGACGGAGGTACTTCGGTCGTCGGGACGGCCGTCGGTGGGACCTCGGTCGTCGGCGCGACCGTTGTCGCCGGCGGTGGCGTGGTAGGCGTTCCCGGCGTGGTCTCCTCGCACACCAGCGCTTGCGAGTCGCGGAACGCGTCGGCTGAATCGCTCGCCGCTACCTTGCGGCGCCCGGCATGGAACACCGCTGCCTGGTGCAGGGCGTCGAAGCCCATCACGCCACCGATGCGCTCACCGAACGAGGCCGACAGATCGGTCCACGTCATAGTGGGCTGGCCCAGATCCAGGACATACGTCTTGGTGTTGGCCGACTCGTCGCCGGCGGCGAACAGATCGGAGGTCGCGCCGCCGTAGACCACCAGCCAGCTGCGGGTCGGGTCGTAGGCCGCACCGTGCAGGGCCAGCCCCGACGGCCCGCCGGTCGGCGTCTCCTCAGTCCACGTGGCTGCCGCCGGATCGGGCCCGGCCAGGTCGAGGAAGTAGACCTTGTTGTCGGGGCGGTCGCTCTTGCGCGCGCCGCCGTACACGATCATGCGCTTGGCTTGGGAGTCATAGACCATCGAGTGACCGAAGAGGCTCGTGGGCCCGCCGGCCGGGCCGTCCTCGAACTCCATGCCGCTGGGGCCGAAGCGCAGGTACTTGGTCTGGAACTGGTCGGCATCGCACGGCAGGGCGTCCTCGGCGCACTCGCGCGCGCCGCCGGTGATCACGATCAGGTCGTGCTCCGGGTCGTAGGCCGCCGCCGCGAACAGGCGACTCTCCAGCGTGCCGGTGATCTGCGGATCGGACCACGACAGGTCGCTCATGGACAGCATCTGGACATCGCTCGTGCCCCGGCCGTCGCTGGCGCTGGACGCACCGCCGAAGAACAGCAGGGCCGAGTCGTCGCCCGCCGCGCGGAACGCCCCGGCCGCCCCGTAGCGCTTCTTGGCGCTCACGGGCACCGTCCGGTGGCTAGCGGCGTCGAGGTCCGGATCCGAGAGGTCCAGCATGCCGACGTCGTCCTGCACCTGCCGGGAGCCGTCCATGCCCCCATAGAAGTACATCTGGTTGCCGACTGTGTCGAAGGCGCCGCCCTCGTAGTATCGTGCGAGAGTAGACTGGCCCAGGCTCTTCCAGCGGCACGATGCCGCCGCCTGGGCGTCCGCGGTGCGGGTCTCGCCGTAGGCCAGGCCGGCAACGATCGCGGCCAGCAACAAGCCGAGGGCCGCGAACGCCGGCCACCGACGATGTAATGTGCGCTTCACGCTTGAACTCCTTGGTGGCGTGTCACTTGGCTAGGAAACAGGGCAGAGGATACCTCAGGTGCGCCGTAGTTGCAGACCTGGGGCATCGCGGGCCACGCGCGGCTTCGCGCTGGGCTACCCTTCGTAGTTGAGCGCGTCGGCGGCTCTCTCAATGCCCTCCAGCCTCGGATAGTCGCGCCTGCCGAAGTGCGACAGCAGGGCCGCGCCGAGCGCGACGCACGCGACCAAGACCGAGATCAGCGCACCGAAGCACGGGATCAGCTCGATTAGCGCCAGGACGACCGACAGGATCCACGTGCCGATGGCGGCGGCAGCCGGTACCGGCCACTCGCTACCCAGGTGGATGCCCAGCCGCTGACCGATCTCGGTGCCGAGTGCCGTCCAGCCGAACAGCACCGCGACGAGCAGCACCGCGAGTGCCAGCAGGCCCACCCAGGCGAGGCACATGGTCGCGAACATCACCGCGATCAGTGGGAACGCGAGTGCGCCGGCAACGATGCCGACGGTGCCGGCCGCGATCGGCTCTTCCGTCACGGTCCGCACCATGCGCAGGACGTTCTGCGGCCAGATGGCCGCGATCAGGGCCGCGATCAGCGCCGGGATCAGCGAGCGCAGGAGTAGGTAGATGAGCGCGCCGAGCGGCGACACCTCCGGCACGCCGACGTCGATCTCCGGGACGATGATGCTGCCCTCGCTGGTCCGGCCCGCGACTTGGGCGGCCGGGTCCTCGGTCAGAGAGCCGTTCATCACCGAGGCGTCGCCATCGATAACGGCGCTGGGCCCGATCTCCAGGTCGCCCGTGCCGACAGCCACGTCGCCCGTGACCTCGCCGTCGACGAAGACGTCTCCCTCCACCACCACGATGCTGCCGTCGACGAGTCCGCCGTCGAGGACGTCCACGTTGCCGGTCATCACCAGCAGGTCGCCGTTAAGCTTGTCGCCCGATTCGACCACTGTGTCATGGTCGACGACGATCTCCGTCTCCGACGATAGGTTGACGTCGGCGCAGCTGGAGAGCAAGAGCGCCAGGACTGCCAGCACGGGCATGGTTCGCAGCAGTGTTCGCAAAGCCATCCTCCTTGCACGCGAAGCGCCGGGGGGCGGACCAGCGAGCGCGATCCGCGCAGGCGGGCGCCCTTTGGCCGTAGTATGCGCGGATTCGGCAGCCGGGGCAACGGGCGGGACGGCCCGTTGCCCGGCCGCCCTGCCGTCTGCTGCCTACCGCTCCCCGGTCATCAGCGGATGTTGATATCGAGGCGCAAGAGGCGCAGGTAGTCGTCGGCCGTGTCGATGTCGAAGATCGCGTCCGGTTCGACGTCCACGGTCACTGCGGAGTCGGCGTGCGCGTTCACCACGTCGCGTCCGCTGCGGCCTCCGTCGAGGCCGCGGAGCTCGGCGAGGAGCGACCCGTCGAACACGACGGGGTGGCCGTGACGTCCGCGCGCCACTGGGCGGGCGACTAGCGCGGGGCTATCGCGCCAGGCGGCGACGATGAGCCGAACCAGCGGGGCGTCGACCAGCGGCTGATCGGCCAGGAGTACGGCGACCGCGTCGATTTCGTCCGGGACGTGCGCGGCACCGATGCTGAGGGACGAGCCGATGCCGCGAGCGGGGTCATCGTTGACCACCACGGTCGGGCGGGGAGCCAAGTCGGCCAGCTGTCGCTCGATGTCAGCCACCGTCGACGACGGCGCTACTACGACGACGGGCGACAGGCCCCCTGCCAGCGCAGCTTCCGCGGCCCGGCGCACGAACGGGCGCCCACGATAGCACAGGAGCGGCTTCGGTTCGCCGAGGCGGCCTGAGGAGCCGGCCGCCAGCACGACGCCGGCGACTCGGGGCTGGGCGAGCTCTCCGGGGTCACGGGGCTCGGCCGGTGCTCCAGGGTCACGGGGCTCGGCCGGTGCTCCGGGGTCACGGCGCCCGATCTTGTCGCGCGGCGGCAGCGGGGTCACGGCAAGGGCATACCTGTGGCGCGGTCTAGGGCAACCATGCCGGGCATGATAGCGCCGAAGGGTGGGTGGTATACTCTCGGCATCGCGCGCTGCGCCGGGCAGCGTCGCAACGCCGGGGGTGGAGACATGCGCCGCAAGGGCCTTTCCGCGATCTTCGGGGGCGTCGTCGTCGCTGCTATTGGTGTGATGCTGGCGCTTGTCTCGCTCGCGCCGGCGGCCGCGGTGGGCTCTGACGAGGCAAGACTCGCCAGCGCTACGTTCACGGTCGACAGCGAGGTCGACGCCGTCGACGTGGAGCCTGGTGACGGCGTGTGCGCCACGGCTGAAGGCGCATGCTCGCTGCGCGCAGCGGTCATGGAGGCCAACTCGCTGCCAGGCGCCGACCACGTGGTCGTCCCGAGCGGGACGTACAGCGTGTCGATACCCACCTCGGCCGGCGTTCCAGACGATCCGGCGGCCAGCGGCGACATCGACATAATCGACGAGCTCGTGATCACGGGCGCCGGCAGCGAGGAGACCGTGCTCAAAGGTCCTGGCGGAGAACGCGGCTGGAGCGTCCTCAACGTGAGCGCGGGCGTCAGCGCGACGCTGGAGGCCCTCCAAGTCCGCGAGGGCAGCGGCGCACTGGGCGGCGGCATAAGCAACGACGGGGCGCTGACGCTGCGCGAGACGGCGGTCGTGAGCAACACGTCGGTGCTTGGCGGCGGCTTGACGTCGAGGGGGCGGTTGGAGGTCCACGGCGGCAGGATCGCCCTCAATGTCTCGGAGAGCGGGGGCGGCGTGGTATTCGAGCCGACCGAAGCAGGCACCGAGGCGCTGTTCGTCGACGCCGAGATCACCGGGAACGGCCCGGCGGGCGTCAAGTGCGCCGGCTGGGGCGGCGTCGTGCTCAACGACAGCCGGATCGTCAGCAACACGATAGGCGTGGACTCCGCCGAGTGTGCCGTCATCGCCGTCGGCTCGCGCCCCTACCACCCACCGGATATCGA
>JBJYWW010000233.1:0-15247 GCA_046259645.1 Anaerolineae bacterium | reverse complement strand
AGCGTGCCGGCAAGGAAGAAGGCCTGCTCGGGCAAGTCGTCGGCCTTGCCTTCGAGGATGTCCCGGAACGAGGCTACGGTGTCCTTGATGGGCACGTATTCGCCGTCGCGTCCGGTGAAGACCGCCGCCACGAAGAAGGGCTGGCTCATGAAGCGCTGGAGGCGGCGGGCACGGGCCACGAGCGACTTGTCCTCGTCGGAGAGCTCGTCGATGCCGAGGATGGCGATGATGTCCTGGAGGTCGCGGTAGCGCTGCAAGACCCGCTGCACTTCGCGCGCCGTGTTGTAGTGCTCGTCGCCGATGATGGCTGGGTCGAGGATGCGGCTGGTCGACGCGAGCGGGTCGACCGCCGGATAGATGCCACGGTCCGCGATTGACCGCTCGAGCGTGATCGTTGCGTCGAGGTGGGCGAACGTAGTCGCAGGCGCCGGGTCGGTGATGTCGTCGGCCGGCACGTAGATCGCCTGCAGGCTCGTGATGGCGCCCTTGTTCGTGGAGGTGATCCGCTCCTGCAGCTCGCCCATCTCGGTGCCGAGGGTCGGCTGATAGCCCACGGCGCTGGGCATTCGCCCGAGCAACGCCGACACCTCGCTGCCCGCCTGGACGAACCGGAAGATGTTGTCGATGAAGAGCAGCACGTCGCTGCCCTGATCGCGGAAGTACTCGGCCATGGTCAGCGCGGTGAGGCCGACGCGCAGCCGCGCGCCCGGGGGCTCGTTCATCTGGCCGAAGACCATGACGGTCTTCTCCATGACGCCCGCCTCTTTCATCTCGCCCCACAGCTGCGTGCCCTCGCGCGAGCGCTCGCCGACGCCAGCGAACGCGCTCACGCCGGCGTGCTCGAGCGCCATCGTCTGGATCATCTCCATGATGATGACGGTCTTGCCGACGCCCGCCCCGCCGAACACGCCGGTCTTGCCGCCGCGAGTGAACGGCGCGACGAGGTCGATGACCTTGAGCCCGGTCTCGAAGACCTCGGTCTTCGTCGACTGCTCCTCGAACGACGGCGCCGTCCGGTGGATGGAGTAGTGCTGGTCCGCGTCCACCGGGGCGTCGGAGTCCACGGTGCGGCCCAGCACGTCGAAGATCCGCCCGAGAGTGGCCTTGCCGACGGGAACGGTGATCGGCGCGCCGGTGTTGAGCGCGGTGGCGCCGCGCTGGAGCCCGTCGGTCGAGCCCATCGAGACGCAGCGCACGGTATTGTCGCCAAGGTGCTGCTGCACCTCGGCCACCAGCGACGCCGCGCCCTCGCGCGGGATCTCGATGGCGTAGTACGTCTCGGGGACGTTGTCAGGCGGGAACTGCACGTCTACGACCGAGCCCAGGATCTGCGTGACCTCGCCGGTCTTGCCGTTCTCTGCCAAGGGACCGCTCCTCTAGACCTAATGCGGGCCGCGCTACTTGGCGGCCAGCGCCTTTCGCAGCGCCTCGGCGCCGCCCGCAATGTCGAGAATCTCGCTGGTGATGTCTGCCTGTCGCGCCTTGTTGTACGTGAGCGTGAGCTCGTCGACGAGCTCGTTGGCCGCATCCGTCGCGTTGCGCATGGCGATCATGCGCGCGGCGTGCTCGCTGGCCTGCGCCTCCAGCACCGTCTGGTACAGCCGCAGCTCCAGCAACCTCGGCAGGACCTCGTCGAGGATCGCCTCCGGGCTCGGCTCGAACGAGTACTCCGCCGGCAGCTTCGCCTCCGCCTCGGGCACCTCGATGGGCACGAGCGCGCGGACGACCGGCTCCTGGCGCACCACGCTGCCGAAGTCGGCGTACACCACGTGGACCGACGAGTACTCGGGACCGAGGTACCCCTCTAGGATGGCCTGACGCACCGGCGTGACGTCGAGGATGGATGGGCCGTCCGGCATGTCGTCGAAGGTCGCGTCCAGGTCGGCGCCGATGCGGGACAGGTAGTGGCTGCCCTTACGACCAATCGTGACCCACGCCACGTCGGCCCCGAACCGCTCCTCCGCCTCGCGCACCGCGTAGCGGATGATGTTGAGGACGAGGCCGCCCGTGAGCCCGCGGTTGGGCGTGATCAGAACCACCAGCGGCTTCCCGTCCGGGTGCTCCTGCAGCAGCGGATGCAGCAGCGTGCCGCCGCCGCGCTGCGCGCTCAAGTACGCCATCACCTGCGCCGCCTTCTCGGCGTACGCGCGGCTCGCCAGCGTCGCGGCCTGGGCACGGCGCATCTTGGAGGCGCTCACCGCCTCCATGGCTCGAGTCACCTTGCCGATGTTGGCGACCGACTTGATGCGTCGCTGGATGTCTCGGCTGCTCGCCATGGGCTTGCCGCTACGCCTCGCGCCCGGCCCACGTCTCGTTGTAGGCCGCGCATGCCTCGTCTAGCTCGGCGATTATCTCGTCGGTGAGGACCTTCTGCTCCTCGATGTCCCGCAGCACGCCGGGATAGGTGCCGCGGAAGAACTCGAGCAGCCCCTCCTCCCAGTCGTTGATGTCCGCGACCGGGACGTAGTCCGCGTAGTCGTTCGTGACCGCGTAGATGACCGCCACCTGCTCGGCGAACGGCATCGGCGCGTACTGCCCCTGCTTCAGGATCTCCTGCAGGCGCAGGCCGCGATCCAGCTGCTTGCGGGTAGCCGCGTCCAGGTCGCCGCCGAACTGCGCGAACGCGGCGAGCTCGCGGAACGCGGCCATGTCGAGCCTGAGCTTGCCGGCCACTTGCCGGTAGGCCTTGTACTGAGCGTCCCCACCCACGCGGCTGACCGAGAGGCCGGCGTTGATCGCCGGCCGAATGCCGCCGTAGAACAAGTCGGGCTCGAGGTAGATCTGGCCGTCGGTGATCGAGATCACGTTGGTCGGGATGTACGCCGACATGTCCGACAGCTGGGTCTCGATGATCGGCAGCGCCGTCAGCGAGCCGCCGCCGCGCTCGTCCGACAGCTTGGCCGCACGCTCGAGCAACCGTGAGTGCAGGTAGAACACGTCGCCCGGGTACGCCTCGCGGCCGGGCGGGCGGCGGAGAAGCAGCGACACCTGCCTGTATGCCCAGGCGTGCTTGGAGAGGTCGTCGTAGACTATCAGCGCGCTGCCGCCGCGCTCCATGAACTCCTCGCCCATGGCACAGCCGGTGTACGGCGCGATGTACTGCATCGCCGCCGACTCCGACGCGCTGGCCACCACCACGATGGTGTTGTCCATGGCCCCGTGCGCCTCGAGCGTCGCCACCAGGTTGGCCACCGCCGCGCGCTTCTGCCCGATCGCCACGTAGATCGAGACGATGTCGGAGTCCTTCTGGTTGATGATGGCGTCGATGGCGATCGCCGTCTTGCCCGTCTGCCGGTCGCCGATGACGAGCTCGCGCTGGCCGCGGCCGATCGGGATCATGGCGTCTATGGCGATGATGCCCGTCATCACGGGCTCGTTGACGTTCTGCCGCTCGGTGACACCGGGCGCTATGCGCTCGATGGGCCGCGTTGCCTCGGCCTTGATCGGGCCCTTGCCGTCGATCGGCTGCCCGAGCGCGTTGACCACGCGACCGACGAGCGCGTCACCGACGGGCACCGCGATCACCCTTCCCGTGGAGCGGACGATGTCGCCCTCTTCGATCGAGGTGAAGTCGCCCAGGATCACCGCGCCGACCGAGTCCTCGGTCAGGTTCATCGCGATGCCGTAGGTCGTCTCGGCCCCGCCCTCGCCCGGGAACTCGAGCAGCTCGGACGCGACGGCGCCCCGCAAGCCCTCGATCCGCGCGATGCCGTCGCCGACCTCCACGACGGTCCCGACGTCGACCGCCTCGACGGTGGCCTCGAAGTCCTCTATCTGCTGCCGCAGGGCGGCAGCAATGTCGGCAACGTTTACCGTCATGATTCCCTCACACGCGGCCGCTCGCGCGGCCGCTCCAGCGGCGGGGCGCCGCGCTCCGTCACGCGGAGCGCGTCCCGCCTAGTCTCTCGCGCAGCTGGCCCAGCCTGGATGCCACGCTGCCGTCGATGTATCGGTCGCCCACGCGCACGATCAGCCCGCCGATGATCGGCGGATGGACACGATAGGCGATCGTCAGGTCGGCTCCGTAGCGAGCGCGCAGACGCGCTTCGATCTTGGCCCGCTCCGCTGGCGTCAGCGGCACGGCGCTGGTGATCTCCGCCTCAAGGCGGCCGTGCCTGGCGGAGTGCTCCAGCTCGCTGAGCGCGTCCTTGACGCTCTCGAGGTCGAGCTTGCCCGCGACCTCGCGGACCAAGCCCTCGGCCGACGACCTCAACAGGTCGCCTATGTCGCCGAGGTCCGGCCCGCCGCCGATCGGTCCCGCTCCGCTCGCGCTCACGCCAGCTCTCCCAGCTCCTCGTCGAGGAACTTGTTGATCAAGGCGCGATGGCGCACGTCGTCGAGACCGTCGCCCAGCGCCTTGGCCGCCGCCAGCAACGCCAGGTCGGCGATCTCGGCGTGCAGGCCGCTCAGCGCCTGGGTGCGCGCCTCCTCGGCCTCGCTCCTAGCCCGGCTGACGATCTGCTCGGCCTCGGCGTTCGCCTCGACGAGGCGCTGCCGAGCCGCCTCTTCGCTCTTGGCCACCGCGTCACGCAGTCGCTCCTGGCTGGCGCGCCGCTCCTCCGCGAGCTGCTGCTCGAACTGCACGCGCTGGGCGTCTGCCTCTTCGCGCACGCTCTCCGCCTCAGCCAGTCCGGCGGCGATCGTCTCGCGCCTCTCGCTGAGCATCTTCATGATGGGCTTGTAGAGGAACCTGTTCAGCAGCCAGAGCACCACCAAGAAGTTGGCGATCTGGAACACTAGGTTCCACCACAGGATACCCAGTGATTGCAGTGCACCTTGTAGTGCGTCCAATGGCCGATCCTCCTTTCGGCGATCCGCGCCGAGCTAGCCGACGAAGATCAGGATCAGTGCCACGACCAGGGCATAGATAGCGACCGACTCGGCGAACACGATGCCCAGGATCATGTTGGTGAACAGCTCACCGGACGCCTCGGGGTTGCGGCCCTGCGCGTTGAGCATGCCGTTGACCAGGATGCCGATGCCGATGCCGGGACCGAGGGTACCCACCATGGCCAGACCGGCGCCGATGAGCTTGGCAGCTTCTGGAGTCATGGACGTTGAATCCTCCTAGTGATGGTGGTGCGTCTAGCGGCGATTGCCCTGTCGCACCTGCTCGCTCCGGCGACTAGTGGTCGCCGTGCGAGATGACGGCGGTGGACATGAAGGCAAGCGTCAATATGGCGAAGACGAACGCCTGAATCATCCCGACGAACAACTCGAGACCGTAGATGGGCACCACGGTCAGGAACGGGATCAGGAACGGGATGACGAATAGCAGGATCTGCCCGGCGAACATGTTGCCGAACAGACGGAATGAGAACGAGATGATGCGCGACAGCTCGGATATGAGCTCTATGATCCCGACGAAAACCGCGAGGAGCCCGCCGGCGAGTAGCCCGACTCGCGAGCTGCCCTCCTTGCCTCTGATGAAGTCCGGGATCCAGCCGACAGCGACGAACTTGTTCACGTAGTGCAAGCCGAGCGCCTTGAGGCCGACGATCTGGATCGCGACCAGCGAGATCAGCGCCAGCGCGAGCGTGAAGTTGAGGTCGGACGCGGCAACGCGCAGGAACGGCACGAACCCGCGCAGTCGCGCCGGATCGTCGCCTTCCTCGGCGCGGCGCGTCGCCAACCCGAAGGGGCCGACCTCGCTCTCCACCCAGAAGAGCGTGTGTTCGCCGCCGTGGTCGTCCTGCGCCTCAGCCAGCGCGCCGGCCGCCGTAACCTCGTCCTCGCCGGAGACGGCCCCGGACTCGTGTCGACCCACCGCCTCCGCTGCGCCCTCGTCGTGACCCGCCGCCTCCTCCTGCGCGTAGGCCGTGCCGGCGCCGAGGTCAACCTCGTGCCCCGCCGCGCCCGGGCTGCACGCCTCCTCGACGCACAGCATGCCGACCGTGTCGTAGCCCGGCACGAGCTCCGCCCAGTTCGACGCCATGATCAGCAGGAAGATGGTGAGCACCAGGGGCAGCCACTGCTTGGTGCGCTCCTCCCCGATCATCTGCAGCGAGGTGTTCTCCCAGAACTCGATCAGCATCTCGAAGACGTTCTGGAGCCCGGACGGCACCTTCTTCATGTTGCTCGAGGTCGCAAGGGCCAAGACGAGCAGCAGCAGATCGGTGATGAGAATCGCGATGACGGTGTTGGTGATGTAGAAGTCGCCGCCGAACGGCATGTGGATCACGGGCGAGCCTGGGATCCACTCCGCGGGCAGCTGGATGTGCGGCAGCGGCACCTTGATCAGTGCGGCGCTGATCACCATCGCCGCCAGCACGACGACCGCAATGAGAATGGCCCTGCCTCGGGTCATTCGGCTACTCCTCCTCCCCGTTGGCGTCCGCCGGCGCGACGTGGTCGCTCGTGCCGGCCTGCCGTCCCTCACCGCCTAGCGGCACGCCCCCGGCTCCTCCAGTGCCCGGCGAATCGGCGCCGGGCGTGTCGGCACCCGATCCATCCGGCACGGGGGCGTCTGCCTCCGGCGCCAGGCGCCCATACTCCCGAGTCACGATCCGAGTCACCCCGAAGCTCGCCAAGACGGTGCCGACGAGCGTGCACAGCAGGACGACCCAAGGAGACGTGCCAAGCCATCGGTCCGCGAGCAGGCCGATGGCAGTTGTGGCCAGCAGCACGACGGCGACGGTCCAACTCATCATCATCGCCCGCGCTGCCAGCGCAAGTCCGTTCACGATTCAGTTCGCCGCGGGCCCGGCCGCAGCCGGCGGGGAGTATAACACAGCGGCCGACGTGAACAAAAGCCGCCCCGCCGCCGCGGCCGGCCCCCCCTCGCGATGGGAGCGGCGCGCGTGGCGCCGAGAAGCCTCCGGCGCCCCTCGTTCACCGACCGGGCGCCGAACTCAAGAACGCCGACCACGCCAGATACCCCAGCGCGTCGGTGCCGGATGCAAGGGCTCGTTCCGAAGCGCTCCGCAGCACCTCGGCCATCTCCCCCCCGCTGACCGCGTCAGTCGCGACGCCGGCGCTCGCGAGCTCCTCGCGCAGGCTCTCGATGTCGGCCTCGCTGGCGAGCTCGGCCGTTGCGTACTGCCGCACGCCGTCCTCCTCGTGCAGGTGAACCGTCATGACGTCGTAGGCCGTAGCGGCAGGCGGCCCGTCCACCAGTGCGGGCGCGCCGTCGCCCGCCACGGCGCCGTCGTCCTCTGCGGTGACGTCGTCCGCCGCGGCGCTCGGAGCGGCCAGCACCGCGAACTGCCCGGTGTCGGGGTCGTGCTCCGACAGTAACAGCAGCGACTCGAGCGCAGCCGCATCTGGAGTCGCGGTTGCTCCCGGCGCGCCGACGCGGGCCAGAGTGAGAGCCGCTTGACGCCGCACGTCCTCGTCGGGGTGGCTCGTCGCGGCGATCGCCAAGAGCTCCGACGCATCGGCTAGACCGAGCATGTCTATGGCCGCCACGGCCGACATGCTGACGTCGGCGTCGGGGTGGTTCGTCAGCGCCGCCAGCAGCAGCGCTGCGTCGGCTGCGCGCGGCCGGCCAGACGGACCGCCAGACGGACCGCCAGACGGACCGCCGGACGGACCGCCAGACGGACCGCCGGACGGCTGGGCCCAGTGGCCGGCGCCGTAGGGCTGGTCACCGGCGAGGTCGTCGTCCAGGCGCGTGATCTCGTCGATCAGGGCGATGACGTGGGGCGCCGGCATGCCGGAGATCGAGTCGAGCATGTTCGTCAACGCGATCGGTCGCCGACTAGCCTCGACCGCCACCGCGATGGCGCGTGCAGCGGTCGCGTCCGGGTCGCTGAGGGCCGATGCCAAGGCCTCGTCGTCCACCGGCTGACCCAGCTCGCGCAGCAGATCGGCGGCCGCCAGCTTGTTGAGGTCGCCTACGGCATCCTCGGCGAGCAGGGCCCGCAGTGCGCGCGGCAATGCCGCGGCCACCGGGCGGTCCCTCCAGCGGGCGAGCAGCCGTACCGCGGCATGGAGCTGCTCCTCGGCAGGCGCGTCGTGCAGCCGGCGGAACACATCGGGCAGCGCCTCGGCCTCGTGCCCGTCGAAGCGCGCCATTAGCGCTTCCGCCTCGTCGGCGGTCAGGTCGGGGGACGCGAGCTGGTCGAGCAGCTGGTCAACGGTCGCGTAGCTAGCACCGTCAGTCATCTCCCGCGCCCTCTCGCTCGGTGGAGCGGTCGCCTGCGTCACCTTCTTCGCCGCTGTCGGCGGCGAGGCTTGGCCCGTACGCGTGCAGCGTGCCGGGAACCGGCCCCACTCTCGTCGCGATGACCACCTTGCCGTCGTCGGCCATGTCGCGGGGCACGATCGCCATGCCGACCCACCTTCCGGTGCCCAGCATGGCCGCGGTCGTGACCCAGCCTGGACGCCGCCGGCGCGTCGGGGGCGTCGGGCGCGCCTCGCCCTCCGCGTCCTTCTGGTCAGCCGCGTCGGGCGACCCGGTCTCGCTCTCGCCGGCTGGCGGCCGCTCGTCTGCACCGCCGAAACCTGGTAGCGGCGCCTGCTCGGCGCCAGCCTTGAGCGCCGGGTCGGCGACGTCCGGCAGGCGCGGCGGGTCTTCCGGGGCGGGCAGCGGCGGCAGGTCGGCGACCGTGCCGGCGACACCTCCTCCGCTCGCGAACGCATCGGCCGCGTACACGTTCGCCCCCGCCTCCAGGGGACGGTCCGACCGCAGTCCCACGAGCCGTCGCTGCACCTTGTCGTAGGACTCCAGTCGGGTGATGACTTCCTGCCCGATGTAGCACCCCTTGTCCTTCGCGATCAGGTCGGCGAGGCCCAGCTCGAGCGGGTTGGTCCGACCGTTGATCTCCGCGCCGAACTCAGGCTGTGCAATGGCCACCCGAGCGGCGGCGTACTCGTCCCTGGACAGGTACTTCGTGTGGGCCCCGGCGAGCCGCGACGCTGCTGACGCCGCCGGCGCCCCCGCCGGGACAACTACGTCGTAGCCGCCCATGCCGCCCGGCGCCGGATGCCGCATCAGCCAGGTCTCTGCCTGTGCGTCGCGGAGCACCAGCCAATCACCGGGCCGCAGGCCACTGGCGTCCGCGCCGCACGCTTCTTCCGCCACCTCGCGCGCGCCGGGGCCGAGCAGCCGCGACACCACGACCTGATCCGAGGCATCGGTCACCCGGACGCGATCGGCGTAGAGCACGTAGCGGGTCAGGTGCTCGCTCAACATCATCGCCGCCCCGGGTCCGGAGGATATGACCGCGATGCCGTCTTCAGCCGCGTAGCAGGTGGCCAAGTCCACCGCGCGCCCGGCGTCGGTGGTGAAGACCGTGGCGCGTCCCTGGCCGGGCTGCAAGTCGGCCAGCGCGTTGGTGGACATGCGGTTCAGGAAGTCGAGGCGATCCTCCCCCGAGAGCCACACTACGCCCACGTAGTCGACCAGCAGACCGCTCGGCACGATGTGCTTCGGTGGAGCGGCGCCCTCCGACCCGGTCACGGCGCTGCCCCGCCCTGCCGCACGGCCGCAAGCAGCGCCTCGGGCCGACCCGCGTACTCCTCCCTGGCGATCGCGCCTGAGGCTATGCCGGCCGCCAGGTCGGCGAGAACGCGGTTGACCGGCGTGGCCACGCCGAGCTTCTCGCCCGCGGCGGCGACGGCCCCGGCCAGTACCTCCACCTCCGTGCGCGCCGAGCCGGCCGCCATGTCCGCCGCCGTGCCAGGCAGCCGGTCGCCGCGCCCGCCGGCCAGAGGGCGCGCGAGCAACGCGTGCGCCGGGCCGGTCGGCAACACGCTGGCCGCGAGCGCCATCAGCGGAACGCGGTACCCGGGCAGCGCGACCGGCTGCATTCCCGCCGCCCTCATCACCGCGAGCGCCTCGAGCCACGCCGCACGCTCGATCTCGAACAGGCGCCGGTCGGTGAAGACGCGCTCGGGCGTCCATCCGAGGATCGCGGTCGTCGCGCTCCCGAGCTCGTTCAGCAGCAGCTTGGACCACTTAAGCGCCGGCCCGTGGTCGAACTCGACCGCCTCGAGACCTCCACGCCGGAGGAGCTCCAGCAGCTCCGCGCGGACCTCCTCGGCGGCGGCGGTCCCGTCGGGCCCAGTCGCAAGTTCGTGCGCCGGACCGAGCCCCACGCCGCCCTTGCCGTTGGCGGTGATCGTGCCGGTCGGGCCGGTGTAGATCGCTGTCGTGACGATCCACGGGTGAATCGGAACGTCGGGCGCCAGATCAGCGAGGGTCTCCTCATTGCCCACGCCGTTCTGCACACTGACGATGTGCCGGATCAGGCCCTGCGAGGCGGCAGCGGCGAGCTCGCGCCCCACGTCCTCCGTGTGGTAGCTCTTTACCGCAACCAGCACTACGTCGAAAGGCTCCTCCGCCTTCTCGGCGGACTGGAGCGCAGCGGCGAGGGAGGGCTCGACTGCTGGCATGAGGCGCGTCGTCCGTCCGGGTTCGACCAGCGTCAAGCCATCGCGGCGTAGCGCGGTCTCGGTCTCCCCTCGCGCCACCATGGTCACGTCGGCCCCGCCGGCGGCGAGGTGTCCCCCGACCCACGAGCCGGCTGCTCCCGAACCCACCACGAGGACCCTCATCGGCCGTCCGTCCGCCCGGCTCCCGAGCGGATCGCCCCGACGTCGAGGGCGAACACGCCGAGCAGGACGAGCACGAGCGTCGCCAGGCCCGCGGCGTGTCCGAAGCGCATGTCGATGAGGCCGATCAGCATGAACACCAGGGCGGCGACCAACCAGCGGGCGACCGTGCCGCGCTCCACGCCGTCAGCCGATCGTCTCGCGACCGAAATTGATGCGCCGCTCGGTGCCGGTCCTCAGCCGCTGGATGTTGGGGCGCAGCGCCCATACGACGATCAGCAGCTGGCCCACCGCGTACACCAGCAACGGCGGGGGCATCGCCCCGGTTATCACCCGCCAGCCCTCGAGGACCAGGATCATCACCGACAGCGCCAGGCTAGCCAGCGAGGCAATCCGCACGCCGAACAGCATGACCGCGGACGCCGCGATGCCGATCACGAACCCGATAGGATCGAACGCGAGCAGCGCGCCGATGTTCGGGGAGCTTCCCGCGCCGCCGCGGAAGCCCGCGAACAGCGAGTAGTTGTGCCCGACGATCGCCGCCAGCGCCGCCAGCGACATCGCCCACACCGAGACCTCGCCGTAGCGATCTGCCGGAAGGACGGCCCCCGCAATCCGGACGGCCGCGAAGCCCTTGGCGATGTCGAGGCCGACCGTCAGCAGCGCCGCCGGCATTCCGGCGGTGCGGTAGACGTTGGTGCCGCCGGTCCGCCCGCTGCCGACCTCGCGCGGATCCTTGCCGAGGAATCCGCACACGATGACGCCGAACGGCACGGCGCCGAGCAGATAGGCGCCAGTGATCACCAGCGCCAAGAGCGTGGCGGTAATGAGCAGCGATCCCTCTGGTTCCGCGGCGTAGGCCGCCGCGACCGCGGCTGCCAGATACATGGGCGGCGCTTCCTCTCGGGCTCGTAGCCGTGGGCAATCAGGCAGAGCAGAATAGCACGCCGCCGACGGCGGGGTCAACGGCTCGAGGGGCCCGGGGGCGCCCTGCGGCAGCGAAAACCGCGCGTGAGCGCGGCTCCGGGCACCAGCGGCCCGAGCGCTTGCGTGCTGCTTGACAGCCGATAGCGCTCAGTTATAATGGCAAACGGAGCAGAGAGCCGCGTTCCGCCCGTTCCCCCCCTGTCCCATGGGCAGGCCCGGCTCTCTGCTCCGCTTTGTCAGGCGGCCCGCTGGCGCGGGACCGCCTGACGTAGGTGGCCAATCCACTTGGCGAGCGGATTAGCCCTCACCCTGTACCCTATAAACGAGAAATCGCCGACCGAGATACGGTCTCGGTCGGCGACAATGTTCTAGTCAAAACTGCCGGGAACCCCCTCCGGCTGACGCCCTACGGCTCCCCGTGACCCGGAGGCGGTGGGGGCTGTGGCGCTGGACCCTCAGGCGGCGGCTCGCCCGGCTGTCCACCAGGATCGGCCGGCGCCTCTTCCGGACCCACCGGCTCCGGCGTGTCAGTCGGCTCCTCGAAGATCGGCTGGCTGAACGCGGGCGGCGAAGGCTCGGTGGCCTCGGGCTCTGGCTCCAAAGGCGAGCCGGATGATGCCGCGCCGCTCGACGGCTCGTCCCGGTGCCGACCACCAGAGGCATCGTCGCCCGCCGGCTGGACGAACTCGCGGTCGGCCGCCGCCTCGGCCGGCGGCTCCGGAAGCTGCTCGTCCGCTGGCTCCGCAGCGCTCTCCATCGGCGGCGACACCACCGATGCTTCGCTCGCCCCAGGCTTCGGGCGCGGCGCCGTGTCGCCCGACACCGTCTTCTCCTCGGGGAGCTCGCCCGACCGCCTATCAGCCTCGGTTCGCTCGGCCGCCTCATCGTCCCGCGTGTCATCACCGGCGCCGACCGACGCCTTGGCCTCACTCAGCACCACGCCCGAGGCAGCCAAGATCTCGTCCAGAGCGGCCGGATCGGCCAGCGCATCGCGCAACCCCTGGTGTAACGCGTCCGCGCCCGCCGCCCGCATCAGCAGCATCTCGACGAGGAGCTGGCGCTGCTCGAGCGGCAGCTGCTGGATGTTGGCCAGCGCTTGGCGCTGCCCCGCCAGCCACTCCTCAAGCGCCTCGACCGGCACGGCCCGACCCTCGCTCTTGAGGGCCTCGATCTCGTCGAGCCGCTGGCCGCAGAACTCAATGTTGAGCTCCGCCTTCCGCTGCGGGTCGAACGAGAAGAGCAACTGCGCGCTGCGCCCTAGCTCCTTGACGCCGTAGAACGAGTCGCCGGGCAGGCTGCTCGCAGCGGCGGAGCCGATCCCGGCCACACCAACCGAAAGCACTATGAGCACGATCAGCGTCGCGACCGCGCCAGACCAAGCCCGCCTCAAGGCCGTGGGGCGGGGTCGGAGGCCCGCCAGCAAGTCGTCGATGGTGAGGCGCAGCTTGTCGGACACCCCCGGCAGCTTGGCGCGCCTCTCGGACCGGCGCTGCGCGGCCATGGCCATCAGGAGCGCCTTGCCCTCGGCGTACTTGTCGGCTGTCGGCGCCGGCGGCGGAGTAGTGTGCATGCGCCAGGCCGCGTGGATCAGAGGCCGCATCTCGGGGGTGGCGCGGTCGAGCAGCTCCGCGAGCGGCACCCCGGCCTTGAGCTCCGTGATGTAGCCCTCGGTCGCCTCGACCGTGCGGCGGCGCGATGCCACGGCGTGCAGGAACTCCTGCTTCCGAGCCGACTTCCGCACAGGCGGCGGAACGTCCATGCGCACCAGCGCAGCCGCGGCAAGCATTGGGCGAAGCTCGTCAGCGTGCTCGTGGTGGGCTCCAAGCACCACCTCGAGATCGGCGCCGCTATTCAGTTCGGCGAGGCAGGTGTCGAGCACCTGCTCAAGCGACTGCTTCACCTTGCTCTCCTAGCACCCGCCCCAGCGAAGCCAGGGCCCGATGCTGCAGCGATTTGACCGCTCCCTCGGTCTTGCCGAGGATCTGGGCCACCTCCAAGTTGCTCAGCCCGTCGACGAACTTCAACACTATCACTTCCTGCTGGTCGTCGGTGAGCTCCGCCAGCGCCTTCTGCAAGGCCTGGTGCGTGAACTCCGATTCGAGCACCTGTGCCGGGTGCTCGACGGCCGCTACCAGCTTCTCCTCCAACGACAGTGCCGGCTGCACCGGCTGCCGCCGGAAGTGATCGATGACCAAGTTGCTCGCAATGCGATACAGCCAGGCCGAGAACGGCACCCCGCGGAAGGAGAAGTTGTCGATGGCCTCCATCGCCTTCACGAAGACCTCCATGGTCAGGTCCTCTGCCAGCGACTGCTCACCGACGCGGTAGTATATGTACTTGTAAACTCCCACGTAGTACCGCTCGTAGATCTCACCGAAGGCCACAGGATCGTAATCCTGCGCCCGACGTATGAGATCATGCTCCTCCGTCAAGGGGGGGCGCCTTTCTGTAGATGACAACGGGAGGATCCCCTAAAGGATACGGGTCGCCGGGACGACAGACCGGCCCGGCGACGAACTCTCATCGGTCACTAATCGAGCGCGAGACCAGCCTGGCGCCGCCACTATCGTACCTCACTTGAGGCGGTCCGGTCAACGATCCGCCACACTAGCGCAACGGGGCGAACCGGCCGCCGCGCGGCGGGGCCGGATCGCCGCGCCGCCAGGCGAGCGCGAAGATGTCGTTGGCCACCAAGTAGCGCGCCGGCGTGCGCATCGCCGCCCGAGCCGCCCATCGCACCTCCGGACGGCGCAGCACAGGGTACCCGGCCGCGCGCGCGCGGTCGGGATACACCCGCGGATCGGCTGATACCGCGTGTCGTGTTGTCCACTCCTCCACCCACACTCGACAATCGAGGCCCGCCTCGGCCAGCGTCCGCCGCAGCGTCAGCGGGTCCTGCTCGTTGACGTGAACGGCCCGCTCGTAGCTGGACCGCACGTGGACCGGAAGCCGACGCGACCACAGCCGCAGGAGCGGGTAGGCCGCTGCCAGCGCCCAGCGGTTCGGCAGTGTATGGATGACGACGTACCCGCCGGGCGCCAGGATACGGCGCAGTTCGCCAAGCGCGCGCGCCAGCTGCCAGTCGTGAAGATGCTCGGCGATGTCGAGGAAGAGCACCCTGTCGGCGCAGCCGGACGACAACGGAAGCCGGGTGGCGTCGGCTGCCGCAACGCTCGCGAAGGCGCCAGCCGCTACGGCCGCCACCGTCTCGCGCGTGATCGACAAGCCGGGCAGCGAGAAGTCGACGCCCACCGCGCGCGCGCCGCGCCGGGACGCGTGCGCGAGCGCCTCGCCGCGGCCGCAGGCCACGTCGACCACTCTCAGCCCCGGCCGGATGTCGGCTAGCGCGAGCGATCGTGCCAGGCGAGGTCGCAGCGGCCGGCCCCCGGCAGCTACGAACGCCTCGTGCTCTCCAGCGGCGAACGTCGCGAGCAACTCGGCGCTGTAGAGAGTCGCGGGAACGGGCGGCCGTCGGCCAGCCGGTCCCCGGGTCACGGATGGGCCGTCACTGCCCGCGGGACGTATCGTGACGCCACGGCGGCGTTGAAGCACACCTCGAGCACCACGTCGTCGATCGCGATCGCGGTCCGCCCGGAGGTGTCTCGCTGACCGCGGTTGAGCACAGCCAAGTAGACCTCGACGGTGCCGTCGAGATCGGCCGGATCGAGGGCCACCGTCTGGCTCGACCATCCGCCCGGCGCGCCCTGCAACGTGACGAAGCGCGTACGCTGCAACAGTACGGGGCGGGACGGATCGGTGAGAACCTCCTTCTCAATGCGATACCGGCCCTGCTTGCAGGTGTTCACGAGGCGGAACGCCGGGA
>JBJYWW010000232.1:0-3657 GCA_046259645.1 Anaerolineae bacterium | reverse complement strand
CGTCGGTCGCCGCCACTGACGCCAGGACCGCGGCAGGCCCCAGGCGAACGAGCCCCGTGCCGGCCAGCCCTGCCAGCCCGACGGCCACCACCACCGCAGCGGCCACCGCCCACCGCGTCGTGAAGCGTCGCCTCTCAGGTCGCCGCTCGGGCAACGGGATGACCCGCGGCCGCTCGGTCTCGCTCGATCGCGCGTCGTGAAGAGCGCGCCGACAGGCGACACACTCGCCGACATGGTCCTCCAGCAGCAACGAACGGGCCGCCCCGAGGTTGCCGGACAGGTAGTCCGGGATCAGCGCCCTGAAGTCGGCGCAGCTCTCGATCTGCCCGACCACGGAGGCGCCCCCGCCGACCGCCGGCCCGCGCTCCAGGCCGCTCTCGATGCGTGCCCACGCCCTGTCCGCCGCCTGGCGGCGCGTCTCAGGGCTCACGCTCTCGGCCCGAATCTCGTCAATCGCTCGGGCCACCGAATCGCGGGCTGCTCCCGCGGCATCGTCCCCGCCCTTGTCGGACAACTTGTCTGCCATCCTCACCCTCCAAACACCCTGCCGCGGGTGCGCCTACGCGCGGCGCCGCGGCTAATCGTCACGCAGCTCCCGGCGGAGCCGTCTGCGGGTCCTGTGAAGCGTCACGCCGACGGCGCTCGGCGACGTGCCGAGCATCTGGGCGATCTCGGCGTTTGCGAATCCCTCGAGGTACCTGAGCGCGAACATCTCGGCCGACCGCGGGCTGACCTCACCGAGCGCCGCCCGCAACCGGTCCTTCAACTCCCGGCCGCGGGCCTTGTCCTCGGGCGACGCCTCGTCGCCGCTGACGGCGACCCAGTCGTCTTCGAGGGGCGCCGTCTCCCGTCGCCGCTCCCGTGAACGCACGATGTCCAGCGCCGCATTCACGGCGGCGTGCCGCAGGTAGGCTCCCGGTCGCTCGACGTCGGCGATGTCCGTCCGGCGTCGCGCCATCCGCAGGAACACGGTCTGAAGCACGTCCTCGGCGTCCATAGCGTTGCCGGTCACGCGGTGCGCAGCCATGAAGACGGCATCGCTATGCTCGCGGAACAGGTCCTCGAGCGGCGGCAACTCGGTGGCTGCGGGTTGGGGCTTCATAACGACTACCACTCTGCCCTCCTCGGCGCTGGCGCTCACTTCTTTGACGCCGGGCGAGCGCCGCGCGTTAACAGCGCGGACAGCGAACGCTCGCGCGTCGTGCCGGGGGGCGCTCAGTGAAGCATACCACCGCTCCGTCGCGACCCGAGCGGTGGCGGCGGCAAGTCGCCCGGCGGTGCCTGCCAGGCGCGTGGTTTCGGGCGGCGCCTGCCGGGCGACGGCCTCAGTGTGGTTCCGCGCTGACCGTCCCGGCGGTACACTACCCTCGTGGCTCGGTATCTCAGGCACGCCATCGAGGCGCGGGCGCGCGAGCTCGGCTTCACTCGGGCGGGGTTCTGCGCCGTCAGCACGTCGGCACCCTCCGCCGCGGCTTACCGGCTCTGGAGCTCAGCCGGGATGGGTGGCGAGATGGCATACATGTCGCGGCCCGATCGCGTAGCCCGGGCGCTCGACCCCCGACTTACCCTGCCCGAAGCGCGGAGCATGGTCGTGGTCACTCTTGACTACGCCAGCGGGCTGCCGGGCACCGACCCAACCGCACCAAACCCGCCGGCGACAGACGATCCATCGCGCGGCGTGGTCGCCAGGTACGCCCGCGGACCTGACTACCACGACGTCATGCTGCCCGGCCTGGAGCAGCTGGGGTCCTACGTCGCCGAGCTAACCGGCGGGCGCGCGGACGCCGGAAGCTGGCGCGCCTATGTCGACACCGGACCGGTCCTGGAGCGCGATGCGGCGTCACGAGCCGGTCTCGGCTTCGTCGGCCGCAACACGATGCTCATCGAGCGTCGCCGGGGATCGTGGCTGTTTGTCGGCGTGCTACTAGTGGAGGCCGACCTGCTGGCCGGCGCCGCCGACCCTTTCCCGGACCCGCCTGGCTCGTGCGGCCGCTGCACGAGGTGCCTCGACGCCTGCCCGACCGGCGCGTTCGCAGCGCCGTACGTGCTCGACGCGCGGCGCTGCATCAGCTACCTGACCATCGAGCTGAAAGGCCCGATACCGCGCGACCTACGGCCGCTGATGGGCAACCTGATCTTCGGCTGCGACGTGTGCAACGACGTCTGCCCCTACAACCTCCGACGGTCCCGCGGCGCTGGCCAGGACGCAGCCGCGACCTGGTCCGCGCCGGGCGCCGCCCCGCTCGGCGTCCAGCTCCGCGGCGGCGAGCCCGGCAGTGGCGGCCGCGCCGTCCCGGCCGCGCTGCCCTTACTCGACCTGCTCGAGCTCGACGACCTCGCGTTCGCCGAAAGCTTCCAGGGAACGCCGCTCGCACGGAGCCGCCGCCGCGGACTGCTGCGCAGCGTCTGCGTGGCGTTGGGCAACTGGGGATCAGTTGACGCCGTCCCCGGTCTTCGTCGCGCCCTCGGCGACCGCGAGCCGCTGATCCGAGGCCACGCGGCCTGGGCCCTCGGTCGGATCGGGACGTCGCAGGGCCGCGCTGCGCTCGAGGCGGCGCGAACTGGCGAGACTGATACGTGGGTGGCGGAAGAGATCCAGCTGGCGATCGATGCCTGCCGCGAGCAGCGCTGACCGCGCCCCCGCTGCGCCGCGCGGCGCTTCCGGTGCCCAGCGCCGTGTAGCAGCGGTCCTACACTAGGCGCCAGCCGGCGGGAGGTCGGAAGGCGGCCGGCCACCCTCATCGTCCACGTCCACAGGCAGCCCGGACATCACATCGCGTCCGGTCAGGACCTGCCACAGCTTCGCCTCACCGCTGAAGCCCTGCGGCCAGATCGCCGGCACGCGGCGCATCGACGACGCGTAACGCTCGCCCATCCGATGGACGAGCTCGCGCTCCTCGACAGCGATCCAAATGGGGTGCCAGACGCCAACGAATATGACCGCCAGCAGCAGTGCGTAGGTCGAGCCGTTGACGAACGCGAGGCCGAGCGCCACCCGATCAATGGAGGCGTAGACCGGATGCCGTACCACGCGGTAGATCCCGTCGTCGTACATCCGCCCTTCGTCAGGGTAGTAGATGTACAGGCCAGCCAGAGTGTCGACGCCGGCGACCTGCATCGCGCGAACGAACACGACGACCGCCGTCAGGAAGAAGTAGACCGCTATGACCCCACCCACGATGGTGGGGAACAGCCTGGTCAGCGCGTCGGGGTCGGTCACGCCGCCACCGTTGAGCCAGATGTACAGCAGGCTGGCGCCGTTGAGGCCCGCCGCCGGCATGAACCGGCCGAAGAAGGCGTCGGTGTATGTCAGCCTGGCGGCGCGCCCGGTGAAGAACGAGCGCACCAGCCAGAACAGCGCTACGTACAGCAGCAGCTGGGCCACCAGGCCGATCCAGGGGGCCCATCCCTCTGCCACGAGCAGCACCACGAGGGCGACGAGGCACACACCGACCGCCGTCAGAAGCGCCCTCAGGAACCCACGCGGCGTTGCCAGCTCGGGCACCTTGTCTACGAGACCCTGCAGCCCGGGGATCATCAACATGGCAGACCTGTCTCCTTGGCTGTGCGTACTTGCTCGGAGCGACGCCGGAGAGCCCTGGCGCGTCAGTGCGCGACTGCGCTTCCGAGGCCGGCTCCGCCAACGACGCGACTGGC
>JBJYWW010000231.1:0-8993 GCA_046259645.1 Anaerolineae bacterium | reverse complement strand
GGGTGATCTCGACCCCGACCGATTCGGCGAAGCGCAGTGCGCCAGGCTTCTCGACCCTGACCGTCGCCGACAGCGCGCCGTGGTCGACGACGCAAACCCGCGCGATGTCGGTGGCCAGCGTCTCGACGAGCAGCGGCTGTGAGTCCTCGGCGAGGGCGATCACGTCCTTCGCCACCGTGCGGTAGTTCAGGATCTCGGCCGGATCGTCGCCAATGGCGGCGCGCCGAACGTCGGTCACCATCGCGATGTTGATCAGCACGTCCTGCGGCTTCTCGCGCTCCCAGTCGTTCAGGCCGATGATCGCGCGCACCAGCAGGTTCTTGATGAGGATAGTGTCACCGCTCGTCGTCGCCTCGCCGCTCGTCATGGCCTCGCCGCTTGTCATCGCCTCACCACCTGCCGTCGTGTCACCGCTTCTCGTTGCCTCACCGGTTTCCATCGTGTCCGTCCGCGCCTCGCTCTAGTGATTTACCGGTCCGAGAAGGTGCTCGCCGCCGTCGACGGGCAACACGGCGCCGGTCACGTAGTCGGCCTCGGCCAGGTAGACGACGGCGTCGCCGATCATCGATGGCTCACCTGTCCGGCCCAACGGCACGCTCTCCCCCAGCCGGCGCCAGAGCTCATCAGTTGCGTCGACCCCGGGCGGCGGCAGCATCGGTCCCGGAACCACGGCGTTGACGCGCACCTCCGGCGCCAGCTCCCGCGCCGTGACCATGGTCAGGTGCAGCAGGCCGGCCTTGCTGACGCCGTGCACGGAGTATCCGAGCCACGGATGGAGCCCGCTGAGGTCCGCGATGTTGACCACGAGCGCGGGCTGCCCGGCCTCTCGCTCGGAGCGCCGCATCAGGCGGCTCGCCTGCTGAGTGCACAGGAACGGGGCCCGGAGGTTCACGGCCACGGCACGGTCCCAGTCCTCGACGCTCGCCGAGTCGAATTCCAGCTTGCGGAACGTGGCGGCGCTGTTGACCAGTACGTCCAGGCGGCCGAAACGACCGTCGATCGCCGCGAAGAGCTGCGCGATCTCGTCCGGCTCGCGCAGGTCGGCCGCGAAGGCCTCCGCGCCAACGCCAAGCTCCCGGATCTCATCGACGGCCTCGGCTGCGGCGTCCGCGGAGCGGCCGTAGTGCACGGCGATGTCGGCGCCCTGACCCGCAAGAGCCAGAGCCACTGCCCGACCAATGCGCCGCGAGGCACCAGTCACGAGCGCGACCTTGCCTGCCAGCTCCACCGTCTGTGTCCTGCCTCTCCGTGGCGTCAACCAGCCCGATTATCGCTAGGCCAGTCGCGACTCGCCAACGAGCTGGTAGAACTCGGTCCGAAGCGCGGGGTCGCTGCGGAACGCGCCCCGCCTCGCCGTCGTGACCATGCTGCTGCCGTGCTTCTTCACACCGCGCAGCGCGGAGCAGCTGTGCTGGCCCTCGATCACGACCATCACGCCCAGCGGGTCCAGCGCCTCCACCATCGCGTCAGCAACCTCGTTACCCAGCCGCTCCTGGATCTGGAGCCGCCGCGAGAACATGTCGAGTATTCGCGGGATCTTGGACAACCCGATCACCTTGTCGCGCGGGATGTAGGCGACGTGCGCTTGACCGGTGAACGGCAGCATGTGATGTTCGCACATGGAGCTATACGGGATCCCCGCGACCACGACCATCTCGCCATCCCCGTACTCCACATCGAAGAGCGCACCGTTGACCACCGTGTCGAGGTCCTGATCGTAGCCTTCCAGCAGCTCCTCGTACATCTTGGCGACCCTGTGCGGCGTGCGCACGAGGCCCTCGCGGTCGGGGTCCTCGCCCACGTGCACCAGGATCTCGCGGGCGGCGGCCTCTAGCGCGGCGCGAGACTCGTCACGGCCTCGCGAGTTGGCGCCGTCTAGCACCGTGACGCGCGGCGATTGCTCGCGGTCCGGGTTCCGCCGTACGCGCCGAGCGGCGCGGTCAGTTGCGTATCCGTTCAGCTGCATGCTCATATGCCTTTGGTCCTCTCTGTCGTCGTGCCCCACGCCGCCACAAGTCGAGTAGCGCGGTCTGCCGCGGCATGAGAGACCTGAGTGACCTGACCGCGCAGTTCTTACTTCCCCGTTCCGGCGCTGTCCCCCTCGTTCCTGCCTGTTGGTGCCCGCCCAGGCCTTGGCGGGACCCGGCGTGGCACGCGGCTTGCTGGCTGGGCGGCGATCCATGCGACCGCCGCGCTTGGCCCGCCCGCCCTTGCGCGACACAATACGATGGGTTGCGCGAAGCCCGGCCCACGGTTCGCTGGCGAGCCAGGCAGACGCAACCTGACGGAGGAGACGAGCGCCACACGATGCAGTTGCCGCTGTTCCCACTACAGACAGTGCTGTTCCCGCGCGCGCCGGTTCGCCTGCACGTGTTCGAGGATCGCTACAAGGAGATGATGCTGCACTGCATCGACGAGGCCAGCCCGTTCGGGGTCGTGCTCATCAAGAGCGGCACCGAGGCCGGCGGCCCGTTGCCGGACCCGCACTTGATCGGGTGTACGGCGGTCATCACGAAGGCTGCCGCCTTGGCGAACGGCGATCTCAACATCGAGGCGGTCGGCACCGAGCGGTTCCGCATCCTGTCGCTGGTTCCGGGCCAGCCCTATCTCGTGGCCCACGTCGAGACCCTGGCGGTCCAGCGGCCCGACGAGGAGGCGATGGCGCTCTCCGGCACCCGGCTCCGGAGGTGGCTCGAGCGCTACCTGGCCGTTCTGTCGACAGCCAGCGGCGAGGACATCGACCCTACCTCCGGACGCCTCCCCGCCGATCCGCTCGCGCTCGCCTACGTCGCGGCGTCTGTGCTCCCACTGCCGTCGACAGAGAAGCAGGCGCTGCTCGCGGAGCGGCGAGCCGACTCGCTCGTCGACGACGTCTGCGCCCTGTACCGACGGGAGCTGCCGATCCTGGAGACGATGGTCGCCGGTCGCGACGACGTGCTCCCGGGCCCCTTCTCGCGCAACTGACGCGCCAACGGCACGGCAACGGCTTGCTGCCCGACGACTTCCCGCCCGGTGGAGACGACCGCTCCCCGCCGGGCGGTGACAAGCGCCTGCGAGCGCGCGAGCTGCTGCACCCGGCCCGGCCCACTGACGCGATCGGTGTCTACATGCACATCCCGTTCTGTGTCCGCAGGTGCTCCTACTGCGACTTCAACACGTACGCCGGGATGGTGGACCGCTGGCCGGATCTCGTCAACGCGCTGGTGCGCGAGATCAGCTCCGTGCCCAAGGAGACGCGCGCGCGGACCGTCGCGACGATCTTCGTTGGCGGCGGAACGCCCACGATCATACCCGCCGAGGCGATCGGACGACTGCTGGATGCGGTGCGGAGCGCCTTCGCCGTGTCCGAGGACGTCGAAGTGACGTGCGAGGCCAACCCGGGGGCGGCCGATGCCGCCGTATTCGCGGGGCTGCGTGAGTCGGGCGTCACGCGGCTGAGCATCGGTGTCCAGAGCTTCGCCGAGCGCGACCTCGAGCTGCTGGGCCGCATACACGATGCCTCGGAAGCCACTCGGGCGATCGCGGCGGCCCGGAACGCGGGCTTCGACAACGTCAGCATCGACCTGATGTTCGGTTTGCCGCGGCAGGACAGCGCCAGATGGCGGCGGACGCTGGCGACCGCGATCGATCTACGCCCCGAGCACCTCAGCCTATACGACCTCGTCGTGGAGCCGCACACACCGATTGCCGCGTGGATCGGCTCCGGGGCGCTCCCGGCGCCGAACGAGGACGTTGCGGCCGACCAGTACGGCCACGCGATCGATGCGCTCGGGGCGGCGGGCTACCGCCACTACGAGGTGTCCAGCTGGTCGCGTGGCGGCGCCACCGACCACGCCTGCCGGCACAACCTCGTGTATTGGCGCAATGGCGAGTATCTCGGTTTGGGCCCCGGCGCGCACAGCCACCTCCGCGGCGTGGACGGCGCCTCGGGCCGGCCGGTCAGCTGGCGCTGGTCGAACGTCCGGCCGGTTGACGAGTACATCGCGCTCGTGGGGTCCGGGCGCGAGCCCGTCGCGGCCGCGGAGCGGCTGACCGACCGCCAGTCGATGGGCGAGACGATGATGCTGGGCCTGCGGCTCGTCGAGGAGGGCGTGACGGCCGCCAGGTTCCTGGCGCTGCATGGCCAGTCGCTCGGCGACGTGTTCGGACCTCAGATCACGCGCCTCGCGGCAGACGGGCTGCTGCTGGCAGACGCTGCCGGCGTGCGCTTGACCAGAACCGGGCTTATGTTCGGGGACCGGGTGTTCGCCGAGTTCGTGGCGTGATCCGGCGGTCGCTCACGAAGATGTGGACCGGCCAGGGGAAGCCGCCGATGACGACGAGGATCGGCTAGCGGCGAATCGCTATGCGCAGCGCTGCCGCGGGATCAGCGCCTGTAGGGCCAGTAGACTCGTGGCGGACAGGGGATCTCGTAGGCGATCTGTCTATAGATCGGTCCTAGGTCCTCGCCGTCCGGCGCGTACCTGAAGTCCTCCGGACGGCTAGCCATCAGGCGCAAGGCATCGAACTCGATGTCGTCGCCCAGGCCGACGGTGAATAGCCTGACGCCGTCGCGCTTGAGCGCCGTTGCGGCATCGATGGCTTGCTGCACGGGCACCGGATTGCTGCGCCCGTCCGTCAGCATGACCACGGCCGGGGTGTTGCCTTCGATGTGTCCGCTACCCAGGACCAGCCGGTGCGCCTCCTGCAGCCCGAGGTCGATGCGCGTGAACTCCTGGTTCTCAATGCGGCTCAGCGCCCGGCGCAGTGCCGCCGCGTCGCCAGTGAGGCCTATCTCGGTGCGGGCGCTGACGTTGAACGACACGATCGCCGCCTGATCGCCCGGCAGCTTCATGTGGTCGATAAATAGGCTGGCCGCCTCGCGGGCCGCGTCGATCTTCGGGCGCCCGGCGCGGGTATCCTCGAGCATGGTGGTCGACGCGTCGATCACGAGCACGACGTCGACGTGCTGGTAGGTCGGGTCGCAGCGGTCGCCGACCAGCAGGGGCAGGTAGATCGGCTCCGGCACGCGCGTCGGGGTGGGGCTGGGCGTCACGGTCGGCGTCGCCGTCGGCGTGCGCGTTGGCGTCGGCGTGCGTGTCGGTGTCGGCGGCGGCGTGGCGGTGCGCGTCGGCGTGGGGCCGCACAGCAGCTCCAGGTCGCCGATGGAGTTGCTGGGATACCACTCGCTGTGCTGAGGCGAGTACGGCGTCTCGACTAGCTTCGGCGCCGCACCCGGTGCGCCCGCCGCCCTTGCCGCACCCGCCGCGCCATCCGTTCTCGCGCCGGCGACCAGCGCCTCCGCCGGCGGCGCGGGCGTGAGCTGCGGCGCCGAGGTCGGCGAAGCAACGCCCGGAAGCGGGCTTGCAGGCGGCGTTCCTGGTGTTCCCGGAGTGCTCGTCGCGCCTGGCTTCCCCGGTGTTCCCGACGTACCCGGCGTGCTGGAGCCGCCCGGTGTCGTCACGGCCCCGGGCGTGGTGTTGGGCACCGCGAAGTACCACGCCTCGCAGGCCCGCTCCTGCCGGAGGGGGTTGCCCGACGCGCTGTCGTACCACAGGGCGCGCAACTCGGTCAGCTGGTTGTTTGTGATTCCGCCGCTCGGGCCCGATTGCGGCCACAGCGCGCTGGCGACGATCTCGCCTCCGGGCTTCAGGCGCGCGAGACCGCCCATGGCGCTCTCGTCGGCAAGGGATGTCCTGTCGCTGAAGTGCTCGGGCAGCGGGACGACGCTCCAGCGGGGCGAACCCGGCCCCACCGGCGTGCCTGGCGTGGCCGTCCCGCCAAGCGCCCCGAAGAGCAGATCGCCGAACTCGATGCCCGGCTTGCGGATGCTGGCACCCACCTGAACCTGGATGGCGAGCGCCGCGTCGCCGTGACGGTCCTTCATGCCGACCACGAGGTTACCCTGCGGATCGAACTCGAGGTCCCCGATCAGCGGCTGCGGGTACACCGCCATCCGCACCTTGCCGTCGCTCACGTCGTTGTAGCCGTTCTTCCACGGCAGCCACTCGATCGGCACGTCGTGGATGCCGGGGAACTGGATCACGCCCTGCAGGCGGACGACGCCGCGCGGATACGAGAGCGGCCAACTGGCCTCGAGCCTCATGTCGGACCCGTCCGGCAGCGAGGAGTACACGTAGCCGGCCAGCTCACCGGGCATCCTCGAGCGCTCCGCCGAGTTCACCACGCCGTGGTAGACCCGCCCCTCGTGGACGGCCAGGCCGAACGGCCGCGCGTCCTCGGCCCATGTCTCGCCGGCCGCCCCGTGATCGAAGCCACCCAGCACCGATCCGGACGGCAGTCCGATGCGGTAGATGCGGCGGTCGTGGAGGTTCACGACGTACAGCTCGGACTCGTCCTCGCTTATGTCAAGGTCGCCGAGACTCATCTTCCCGGCCCAGTCGCGGGCATCGTAGTCACCGGTCATGGGGATGGCCGTGTCGTGCGTGTCCATGCCGGGGTCCGGCACTTGCGCGATCGTCGTGATCGAGCCTGACTCGAGGTCGATGCGGTAGATCGCGCCCGGTCCTCCCGGGCCGAACCTGGTCAGGCGCTTGTGCATGGCCGCGGCGTACACGGCCCGCTCGCGGCTAGCGAAGGCCAAGCCCCAGACGGCGCCGACGGACCGCAACGGTGCGAGCAGCAGTGGTCGCGCGTCGTCCGGCGTGTCGTGGAAGGCCACGACGGCCGGGACGTCGACGCCCAGACCCAGGAAGTCGATGGTCGAGAAGCACGTCGTGGCGATGTACGGGTTGTCGGTGCCGCAGTAGCCGTCGATCTCCTCTTTCGGCGAACCGGGCGTGAGCTGCGGTGCCGCGGTCTGCGTGGCCGCCACCGACGTCGCGGTGCCGCGCGCTTGCGCGGTCCCCGTCGCGGCCACCGCCGTGGCCGTCGCCGGCACGCCCGGATCGATCGTCGTCTCGGCGCCGCACAGGGCCTCGACGTCGCCCAGGCCGACGGAGCCGTCCGGGTACACGGCGTCGGTCAGCGGCGCTAGCCGCTCGCGGGAGATCAGTCCGCCGTTGGCGTTGTCGAGCCAGACGACACCCGCATCGCTCGCGTTGACCGGCCCCTGCGCCGTGACGACCGTCACATTGAGGCCAGGAGCAGACGCCACCGTGCCCCACAACGACTCTTCGCGCGCGAAGCTGTCGCGGAAGTAGTCGAACGCCGTCGGGCGCGCCCACCGATCACCGTCGGGCGGTGCCAGCAGCAGGTCGCCGGCGCCGTAGAGGTTCCCGATGACGTGGGCGGGCAGCATCATGTCCGTGACCCGATCGCGCAGGCCCAGGATCATCGCGCCGTCGGCGTCGAACGCGATGTCGACGAGCATCGGCTGCGCGAACGGCAGCCGCCCTTGCGGCAGGCTCCGCAACGGGCGCCGCGGATCCCAGTCCCAGGGGCGCCATGGGACCGTGCGATCGTAGTCCAGAGGCACGCGCAGGACTTCCTCCATGGCGGAGCCGTCGGGCCGCGACCGATAGACCACCGCCGCCAGCTCGCCCGGCTGGTTGGCATCCTCCATCGAGTCGACCACACCGTGGAACAGCCAGCCGTCGCGGTAGGCGAGGCCGAACAGCCTCGCGTTCCGCCGCCAGGGAACATCCGTGGCGCCGTGTCGGAACGAGTCGATGATCGCACCGTCCGGCAGCGAGACTCGGTAGATCCGGCTGTCGAATGCGTTGGCGACGAACAGCGTGGATGCCGTCGGATCGACCTCGAGGTCGCCGAGGCCGATCTTCCCGACGTACTCGGCCGCACCCTCGTCGTCGTCGCGCCCCAGGTCGTGCACGTTGACGCCGTTGGGCAACGACACGAACGGAGTCACCGCTCCGGAGGCAGCGTCGATCCGATAGACTTGTCCGGGTCCGCCCGGTCCGAAGGCGCTGGAGCGGCGCAGGTAGGCTCCTGCGTAGAGCTGGCCCCGAACGTGGTCGTAGGCCAGCCCGAACACCGACCCCAGCTGGTCGCGCGTGGCGATCGTCGTGCCCGAGGACGGCTCGTCGGCCGCCGTATCGTTGAAGACGATCACGGCCGCCTCGGCGGCGTCCACGCGGTCGCGGGTGGGCCCCAGGTTGGTCACGGCGTAGTACGGGTTGACCGTGTCACAGGCCGCGGCGAAGTCGGCCGGGTCGATCTGGGCCACGTCCGAGCGGCCGGAAGGACCCAGCTCCGGCGCGCCGTCGACCGGGCGCGCACCCACCCACTTCGCCGTCGGCGCCAGCGCGACAGCGAAGAAGAGGGCGGTGATGACCACAAGGCGTCTCAAGTTGCCCGCTCCCGCTCTACCGGCCCTTGCCGCATGGCCGGACATACGGGACCATTATAGCGTGCCGCGACGCGGCCGGCTTTCGTCTCCTCACAGGCCGGGCGTGCACCGCGCTGCTAACGCCGTCGGCGGCGATGGGGCAAGACGGCGAGGTGGCGACGCGGCGAGGTGGCGAGGTGGAGAAACGGAAAGGACGAGCATGGACACGGGCCTCATGGGAACGCGAGTTCTGATCACCGGCGCGTCCGGCGGCATCGGCCTGGCGACGGCGGCCGCATTCGCGGGCGAGGGTGCGTCGCTGGCGCTGCACTACCGCAAACAGCATCAGCCAGTGGCCGCGCTCGCCGACCAGCTCGAGATCGAGCACGTCCTGATCGAGGCCGACCTGCGCCGAGAGGCCGATGCCGACCGCATGGTGGACGAGGCGGTTGGCGCACTCGGCGGGCTGGAGGCCGTGGTCGTCAACGCCGGAGTCTGGGAGAAGCGCGCCGTGGCCGTCCGCGACATGTCGCTGAGCCAATGGCAAGAGACCATGGCCGCCGATCTCACGAGCGCGTTCCTCACTTGCCGGGCGTTCTTGCGCCAGGCGCCGACGGCGCCCGGCGGCCCGGCGTCGATAGTGCTCGTGGCGTCGACCGCGGCGCTGTTCGGTGAGGCGGACCACGCTGATTACGCGGCGGCCAAGTCGGCGATGGCCTACGGGCTGAACCTCAGCCTGAAGAACGAGATCGTGCGCGTTACGCCC
>JBJYWW010000230.1:0-9381 GCA_046259645.1 Anaerolineae bacterium | reverse complement strand
TCGCCGTTGAACACGTCCTTGTCGTAGTTGTTGCGGATCTGCATCACCTTGTCGCCGACCCGGAACGTCCGGCCACCGAAGCGCAGCTCCGCCCGCCCTGGTGACGGCGGGTTGAGAGTCTCCTGCAAGCGGTCGTTCAGCGCGGCGACGCCCGCCGGTCCCCTGTGCATCGGCGACAGCACCTGGACGTCGTCGAGGGGATCGAAGCCGAACCGTCGCGGAATGCGTCGCGCCACCACGTCGACCACCCAGTCGGCGGCCGTCTGGGGATCGTCGGCCGGGAACAGGAAGAAGTCGGCGCTGTCGTCCTCGAACACAGGCATCTCGCCGCGATTCACCCGGTGGGCGTTGACCACGATGTAGCTGCTCGCGTCCTGGCGGAAGATCTGATCGAGCGCCACCGTCGGCACGCTGCCGCTGGCGATCAGATCTCTCAGCACCGTGCCCGGCCCGACCGAGGGCAGCTGGTCCACGTCGCCCACGAGCAACAGGTGGCTCGCCGGCTCGATGGCCTTGGTCAGGTCGTTCATCAGCAGCAGGTCGATCATCGACGCCTCGTCGACCACCGTCAGGTCGGCGTCGAGCGGATTGTCCTCATTGCGCAGGAAGCGCGACCCGGCCGACGGCTTGAACTCCAGCAGTCGGTGGATGGTCTTGGCGTCGGCACCCGACGTCTCGGCCAGCCGCTTCGCGGCGCGGCCCGTGGGCGCCGCCAGGCGGACGCTGGCCCCCTTCGCCCGCAGCAGCATCAGTATCGCGCGCACCGTGGTCGTCTTGCCCGTGCCCGGGCCCCCGGTCAGCACGGCCACCTTCTCGGTGAGCGCGAGCCGGACCGCCGCGCGCTGCTGCTCGGCCAGCGGGTGGGGCAGCCGCCGGTCGACCCAGTCGAGCGCCGCGTCCCAGTCGAAGGCGCGGAACTGCGGCAGGCGAGTGTCCTCCTCGTCCAGCTGCCGGCGCAAGCGGTTGGCCACGCCGAGCTCGGCGTAGTACATCGGTGGGAGGTAGATGGCGTCCGAGTCCGCGTCCGCGCCTGGCCCTGTCTCCGCCCCCGGAGCCGCGGCCGCCGACGGCGTCGCGACTTCGGTCTCCACCCGCAGGTCGCCGTCAGCGGCCAGCGCTTTGACGGCCGCCAAGACCGCCTCCGGCGCGATCGCCACTTCCTCCGGCGGCGGCAGACTGAGCCGCCGCGTCGCCTCGCGCACCAGCTCCTCGCGGCGCGCGAACACGTGGCCGTCGTCGGCCATCTCGTTCAGCGTGTACAGCACGCCGGCCTCGATGCGCTTGGGGCTGTCGGCCGGCAGCCCGGCGCTCCGGGCGATGCGGTCGGCTGTCTTGAAGCCGATCCCGAACACCTCCCGCGCCAAGCGGTAGGGGTCCTCGCGCACGATCGCGATCGCCTCGCCGCCGTAGCGCTTGTAGATGCGCACGGCCATGCTGGTGGAGACGTCGTGCGCCTGGAGGAACAGCATTATCTCCTTGATCTGCTGCTGCTCCGCCCAGGCCTCAGTGATCTGGCCGGCGCGGACGGCGCCGACGCCCGGCACGTCCAGCAGCAGCTCCGGCTGCGTGTCGATCACCTCCAGAGCCCGCACCCCGAAGTAGCCGACGATCCTGTCGGCCGTCACCGGCCCGACGCCCTTGATGAGCCCTGAGCCGAGGTACTTCCTGATCCCCTCGACCGTGGCCGGCAGCACCTCGGCGTAGTCGTCGACCGCAAACTGCCGGCCGTATTGGGCGTGAGTCGACCACCTGCCCCACAGCTTGACCGACGAGCCGATGTTGACCCCGACCATTCGCCCGACCACCGTCACGCGGTAGTCGCGGCCGCGCGGCGTCAGTTTGGCGACCGTGTAACCGGTCTCCTCGTTGTGGTAGGTGATGAGCTCGAGCGTGCCCTCCAGCAGGCTCCGCGACGCGGTCACGAGCTGGCCGGCAGCAGCCGGCCGGACACCTCGCCGAATCCGATTCGGCGGCTCTCAGCCTCGCACCAGCCGGTCATCGTGACCAGGTCGCCGTCCTGGATCGAGGTTCGCGTCTCGCCGTTGGGGAACTCGAGCGGCTCCGTGCCACGCCACGCCAGCTCGAGCAGGCTGCCGCGCGAGTCCGGCGTCGGACCGCTGATGGTGCCCGACGCCAGGAGGTCACCGGGCCGCATGTTGCAGCCGGTGACGCTGTGATGCGCCAGCTGCTGGGCCATCGACCAGTAGAGGTGCTTGAAGTTGCTGGCGCACACTCGGTGCGGCTCGGGCATGGTCGCACCCTGCATGCTCACCTCGAGCTGGATGTCGTACGCCCATTCGCCCTCGACCTGGAGGTACGGCAGCGGGAGCGGGTCCTGCACTGGACCCGGCACACGGAACGGCTCCAACGCGTCCATCGTCACGACCCACGGCGAGATCGAGGTCCCGAAGTTCTTGGCCAGGAACGGCCCGAGCGGCTGGTACTCCCAGCGCTGGATGTCCCGCGCGCTCCAGTCGTTCACCAGCACCATTCCGAAGATGTGCTCGTCCGCCTCGGCCGCGGCGATCGGCGCGCCGAGCTCGTTGCCGGGGCCGACGAAGAAGCCCATCTCGAGCTCGAAGTCCACCAGGCGGCTAGGGCCGAACGTCGGCGCGTCGGCCCCATCGGCCTTGGTCTGGCCCTGCGGTCGGTGCAGGTCGGTGCCGTGGATGACCACCGAGCTCGCCCGGCCGTGATAGCCCACCGGCAGGTACTCCCAGTTCGGCATCAGCGCGTTGTCGGCGCCGCGGAACATCGTCCCGACGTTGACGGCATGCTCCCGCGACGAGTAGAAGTCCGTGTAGTCGCCGATCGCGACCGGCAGCACCATCTCGACGTCGGAGCGCGGCAGCAGGGCGGCCTTCAGGAGCGCCTCGTCGTGCTGCAGCGCCGGCTCGCCCTCGCTCAGCAGAAGGCTGATCAGCGCCCGCGCCTCGCGCCACGCTGGTCGGCCGGCCTCGAGGAAGCGGTTCAGGGTCGGCCGCCCGAACACCTGCTGCCCGCCGAGCGCCGGCGCACCGAGCAGCCCCTGCTCCTCCAGCAGCCCCAGATCAAGCACGAAGTCCCCAATCGCCACCCCGATGCGCGCCCTGGTGCTCCCCGGCGGCTTGAACGAGCCGTACGGCAGGTTCTGGATCGGGAACGGGCTGTCGGGCTCGACCGGGACGAACGACGTGAGCGTGGGGTCGGTCGTCGGATCGAGGGCGCTGCTGAGGGCCATATCAGTCTCCGCGACTCAGGCGGGGCGACCGGACCGCTCGACCCGCAGAATCGCGAGCTCCGGCCTGGCGCCGACGCGGAACGGCACGTGCGAGTTCCCGATGCCCCGCGACACGTACAGCTGGTGGGGGCCGGACTCGAAACGGCCCTGGACATACCGCTCGCAGCCCGGCGGCAGAACGAGCGGCACGCCGAAAGGCGCCACCTGCCCGCCGTGCGTGTGGCCGCTGAGCATCAGGACGGGCCTCGACGCGCGGTCCGCCAGGTGCTTGAAGGACCCGGGCGAATGGTGCAGCAGCAGGAGGGCATCGTCGCCGGGGGGCGCGCCCTCGACGAGCGACCAGTCGGGCCAGCCGTTGGTGGACTCGTCGAGCCCGATCACCTGCGCGCCGATCTCGGGCAGCGCTGTCGTCTTGTTCTCCAGCCAGATCGCCCCGGCCCGCTCGTAGACCGCCCGAATCAGCGACCGTCGTACCCGGCCCCAGTTCTCCCAGTTGCCCGCTACTGCGTACTTGCCCAGCCGGGCTTGGAGCGGTCCGTACATCTCGACCAGTCCCTCGTCGCCGCGTCTGTTGACTGCGTCGCCGACGATCAACACGAGGTCGGGTCGGGCGTCGTTGCTGGCCGCCACCACGGCATCGAAGTCGAGGCCCGGCTGCGGCGCGTGCACGTCGGTGATCAGGGCAACGGTGAACGCCGGTCCCGATCCGGGAACGACGAGGGTGGTGCGCGACACCTCGAACGAGTTCGAGTAGCTCACGTAGCGCGCGCCGCCACTGCCGGCCACGGCGACACCCGCAAGAGCGCCAACCTGCAGGAACCGCCGTCGCGACATGCCCGGTGACGCGTCCGTGCTGGGCGCGGCCAGATCTCGCCCGAGTCCGGCCGTGCCCGGCGGGCCCGCCGCCCAATCGAGCGCGGGACGCGGCTCGTCGGACCGACTGCTGACCCGGTCGTCCGTTCCGCTACCAGACAACGTCGTTGTGCCCCTCGAGGCGGCACTCGCACGCCTCACGCTCGCGGCCGTCGGCCGTCACGAGCCCGCCATCGTAGCTGCTTGGCGCACCGACCGTTCGCCAGTCCCCTAGGACGAGCGGGTCCGGGCCGGCCGCCGCGAGCCACTCGCCATCGTACGTCCGCGCGATGTGCACGTGCGTGGCGTTCGACACTCCCCCGTCGCACGACGGATGGCCCAAGCGATCACCGGCCCCGACCCGCGTGCCCTCCTGGGCCTTGCCGTCCTCGGACAAGTGCAGGTAGAACACCGCCGGACCGGTCTCTCGGCGGCCGTCACCGTCGATGTCAAGCCACAGCTGCCCGGTCCCGCTGTCGATCACCACCCCGTCGGCCACGGCGGTCGACCACGCAGCGGAGACGTAGCAGCCACGCTCCTCGTCGTTCGGCACGAAGTCCAGGGCCGACCACGCGCTGCCGTCGGCCCAGCCGCCGTGCGGGCCGCCGGTCAGCCACCACGTCTCGCCCTTGCTGAACGGCAGCTGGAGTCGCGGGAAGTCGACCTCTCCGGGCACCGGTGTCTCGATCTCGCGGGACCACGGGTCGCCGAACAGCCGCCGATACGCCGCGTCGAACTCCGCCAGCCTCGCCGGGAGCTCGTCCTCGGTGGACTGCAACGCCAGGGCGCGCTGGACCGCGAACGAGCCGGGGCCCAGCGACTCGTGGCCGCGCAAGTGCGTTCCGTCGGCCAGCGTCAGCAGCCGACGATCCCGCGTCTTCCAGTCGTAGTAGCCGCCGTTCAGCCGGTCGGCAAGCCAGTTGAGCTGAAGCCATAGGCCCGACCGCATGGGATCGTTCAAGCCGGCCGGGTAGTCGCTGTAGGCCATCTCTCCGCCCGCCTCAGCGCCGTCGAGTGCCCCGCCCCCGACCCAGCCGCTGCGGGCTTCGACGAACGCCAGCAGGACTCGCGGCCCCACCGAGAACTCGCGAGCGACGCGGGCGACGATCTCGGGGCCCGTCATTTCGGCGCCGTCGACCAGCTCTGTGTGCGCGCTGAGACGCCCCGGGCGTCCGGATAGGAACTGGATGACATCGAAGTCGAGGTACGCCGGACCGTAGACCACCTCGCTGTCGGGCACCGTCCGCGTCGGCGGGCCGTCGCGGTCGGCTTGGACCGCCAGCTGCAGCTCCTGCCCGACGTACACCGCGTCGGGGTCATTGATGCCGTTGGCGGCCATCAAGACCTCGATCGTCGTCCCGAATCGCGCGGCGATGCCACTGAGCGTGTCGCCTGGGCCGACCACGTACGAGACGGAGCCGGTGCTCGGCGCGCTGCCGAGCGCGGTCCGATCACCATCCGCGACCACCTGCTGCTCGGCGTCCGTGCTGGCCGAATCGTCACGACTGCGCACCACGCGGCCAGCCGCCATTACTGCCAGGATCAGCAGCAAAGCTGCTCCCAGGATCGGGACCAGGGCCGTTCGGCGGGGGTCGCTCACAGCGCGTCCAAGTATACCACGCGGCCCTCCCTCGGCTTCCGCGCCACCTGATCGGCGGGCACGGCCAAATCGAGCGACTCGACACGGCGGATCGCCCCGCCGGGCGCGGCTTTCCCCGGTTGTCCGCAGCTATCCCGCGATTTCCACAGCCAATGCACAACCACCTATCGCGCCGCGGTACGCCGCCCACCACAACTGGTGGGGCCGCGCCCGGCGTCGACGGCTCCGCCCGAGCTGACCCGCGTGGCGGGCCCTTGCGGCGCACGCGCCGGGCGTGGTAGATTCGCTGCAGCAGTGCGCGGCGATGGTTGCCCGCAATCGGGAGGGGGAGCTCGTAGTGCCCGGACATGCGAGTGGCGTCGTAGCCGAGCCGCAGGAGCGCGGCGAGGTGGCAATAGACCGACGGGCAGTCGCCGCAGAGGCGCCCGCGCCCCCCTACCGCTCGGACCTCGCGGAGCGAGTCGCGGGCGCGCCGCGGGACCAAGTCGCGGGCCTGGTGGCCAGCGCGGTCGCCGACGCGGTCGCTGTCGCCGCTCGAGTCGCCTGGACGGCGGATGGCCCGGCGGCACTCGTCGATCTGCGCCACGCCGACCTGCGCGACGTCGACTTGCGCGGGCTCGACCTGACGCAGGGCACGGCCGGGGCTCCCTGCAAGCTGGGCATCGCGGATGGCCTCCCTCCGAGCACCGCCGCGGGCGTCGGAGCCCTCGCCCCGGGGATGTCGATCGCGTTGCTCGACGGCGCAGACCTCCGAGGTGCGGTGCTGTCCGGAGCGCGGATGCCCGGCGTCAGCATGAGAGGCGCGCGTCTGTCCGGTGCCATGCTCATCGGGTCGGACCTGCGTGGCGCCAACCTGAAGTGCGCCAGCCTGCGCCGCGCACACCTGAGCGGGGCCGATCTGAGCGCCGCCGACTTGTCGCACTCCGACCTGCGCGGAGCGGCGATGCTGACCGCCGACTTGTCGGGCGCGATGCTATGCGGCACCGATCTCCGCGACGCGCTGCTCGACTCGGCATCGCTGCCGGGAGCCCGGCTGTGCGATGCCGACCTGCGGTGGGCGCGGCTGGTGGCGGCCGACCTGCGCGACACGGCGCTCCACGGAGCGTGCTTCGAGGGCGCCACGCTTGCTCGCGCCGACTTGCGCGGCGCCGAGCTCTCGCCGACAACGAGCCTGAGCTTCGCGTTCCTTTCGGGCGCGCTACTCGACGGAGTGCCCGTCGGGCCGGCTCACGTCGGACGCGGCATCGGGGAGCGCGTCACCGACCCGTGCGCCGCCTACTCGGTATACTGCCGCCTCGCTCTGCGCCCCGGACGAGACGGCGGTGAGGCCGATGCCGCGTGGTTCGCCGGGCAGGCCGCTGCCGTCGCGATGCAGCTGCTGCGCGGCCGCCGGCCGGTCGCGCTCCCGTTCGACGCCCGTCGCCGGCTGGCGAGCTAGGTCCCTTCCCCGCTCGGCGCCTCGCCCGAGCCGACCATCACTCGTCGCAGGTGCCGCTCGACGACCACCGGGTCGACGGTGATGGCGATCTCGTGCGGCGCCCCGGGTCCCCCTGGGTGCCAGACGGTTGCGCCAGCGGCCACCTCGACCGTTCCCCTCTCGAACGCGCAGGCCCCGGGCTCGAACATGCTGACCGCCGCCAGGGGGTCGTTCAGCGCCGTCTCGCTCCGCTCCGCGCCCGGCCCAGCTCCGCGCGCCGGCGCGGCGAACCACGCGTCGACCATTGGGCGCAGAGGAGCGAACGCCGGTTGCGAGAGCAGCGCCCTGACCTCGGTCCGGTCGGCGGTCACCTGGCGCGTGACGTTCAGCCCGACCGAACGGCACCGTCGCAGCGGCGCTGCGTAGACCTTCGCCGTAGCCTCCGGGTCGGACCGGGCGTTGCGCTCGGGCGACTCCGGCCCCGGCGCTCCCCGGTCGAACGTCCCGCACATCATCGTCAGCCCCGCAAGCGTGCCGGCTGCGCCGGTCTCACTCTCGAGCAGGAGCGCGACGTTAGTGAGCGGCCCAATCGACAGCAGCTCGACCTGCCCCGGGCGCGCGAGCACGTGCCGTCGCATCATCGTCGCCGCCTCGGCGCCGGATCGCGCCACGTCAGGCGCTTGGCCGGCTGCCGCGCACACGGTGCGCACGAGCTCGAGGTGCCGCTCGGCGCCCACCGTCGCCATAGACACGCCAAGGAGCAGGCACTCCGGCTGGCAGAGCAGGTAAGCCAGGCACACCGCGTCGTCGATGTTGGTCCCGATGTCCGTGTCCAGGAGCACCCACCTGCGGCTTCGGACACACTCCTCTCGGTCCGTCATCACCGACATCTTAGGCGCGGCGCCTGGCCGGCTGCAAGGCGCTGCTTCGCCCGGGTCGGCGGCACCGAAACGGCTGCGAAACACCCGCGTCATGCGGCGGTTTCGCGATAGAAACCCTTTGCGTTAGCCTCACCCATGATCTAGAATCCGCCCCGTGTTGCGCGCCCTAATAACCGGCTACAGTGGCTTCGCCGGCGGCCACTTGGCGGACCACTTGCTGGCCGAGACCGACTGGGAGATATGGGGCTCCGTATACCCTCCCGGTCATGTTCCCCGTGAATCCGACAGGGTCCATGAGGTCGTCGCCGACCTTCGCGACGCAGGGGCCAGCTCCGGCCTCGTCGAAGGGGCCAGGCCGGACATCGTCTTCCACCTGGCGGGGCAGGCCTCGGTGAGGGACGCGTGGGAGGAGCCATGGGACACGTTCGAGACCAACGTGCGCATGCAGCTCAACCTGCATCAAGCAGTCGCGGAGCACGTCCCTGACGCACGTGTCGTGGTGATAGTGAGCAACGAGGTCTACGGCTCCCCGCCGGCCGGCATGCTGCCCACCGACGAGAGCGCGCCGCTTGCGCCGCGGAACCCGTACGCCGCCAGCAAGGTGGCGCAGGACATGCTAGCCCAGGTGTACGGCCACACGAACGGAGCAGACGTGGTCCGCGTGCGGCCGTTCGCGCACATCGGGCCCGGTCAGGACGACAGGTTCGTCGCGGCCAGCTTCGCGCGTCAGGTAGCGGAGATCGAGGCGGGTCTGCGGGAGCCGGTGGTCCGCGTCGGCAACCTGGACGCACGGCGCGACTTCACCGACGTCCGCGACACCGTGCGCGGCTACCGCCTCGTGGCGGAGAAGGGCGCCTCGTCCGAAGTGTACAACCTGGGCACCGGCAGCGCGCACGCCGTCCGCGAGATTCTCGATCACTACATCGCTGCCAGCACCGCGGTCGTGGCGGTCGTGATCGACCCCGACCGGATGCGGCCCGCGGACGTCCCGTTGACGATGTGCGACGCGGGCAAGGCGCGTGGCGAGCTGGGTTGGGAGCCCGCGATCCCGTTCGAGCAGACGCTGGACGACACTCTCGACTGGTGGCGCGCGCGAGTGCGCGCGCAGTCCGTCGCGGGACAGTGAGGTAGCCTGATGCCAACCGCGCTGATCACTGGGATCACAGGCCAGGACGGGTCACACCTGGCGGAGTTCCTGCTGGAGAAGGGCTACGAGGTCGTCGGCATGGTCCGGCGGACGAGCACGGTCAGCTTCGACCGCATCCAGCACTTCCAGGACCGCGTCACGCTTACCCCCGGCGACATGCTCGACGAGGTGTCGCTGATCCACATCCTGCGCGAGTACGAGCCGGACGAGGTATACAATCTCGCGGCGCAGAGCTTCGTCGAAGCCTCGTGGAACCAACCGGTG
>JBJYWW010000229.1:0-7658 GCA_046259645.1 Anaerolineae bacterium | reverse complement strand
TGCGCTACGACGTGCTGCCGGGCTGGCCGGCCGGGGCGGTCGCCAAGGACATCGTCCTGCGTGACGAGAGCCTAGCATACGTGGCGGCGGGCACGGCCGGGACGGCCGTCCTGTCGCTGGAGGACCCGGCAGCGCCGTTCGTCCGCCGCGTCGAGCCCCCTCCGGAGGGGCTAGACGTGCAGGCTGTCGACGCGAGCGCGGACCAGCTCGCGGCCGGCTCGTCGGACGGTGTGCTGCTCTACGACCTGTCCGACCCGCTGGCGCCCCGGCTGGTCTCCGTCGCGTTGCGCGGAGTGTCGGCGGTCGGGCTCGACCTGGACGAGGGGTGGCTGCACGTCGCCGCCGACATGGACGGGCTGCGCCTGCTCGACGTCACCGACCCGTCCGAGCCGGCCGAGGTGGCGGCGGTCACGGCACCATACTCGTTCAACTCCGTCGTGGCGTCGGGTCAGCGGGTCTACGCCGCCGGCGCGGGCCTGCTGATCTTCGAGCTCGACGCTGTACCCGACCCGACGGCGACGACGACGCCCAGCGCGACCCCGGTCACACCAACCGAGACCGCGACCGGGACGCCTACGACAGAGCCGACGCCCACCCAGCCGCCGACGGCCACGACCGACCCGCACCTCGACGCCAAGCGCTGCCTGGTGCCGCTGGTCCTGAGGTGACGCCCACCGAGCTCGGGCGAGCGGCTGCGGCCTCGTTGCTCGCGTCGCTGGCTGGCTTGCGCGTGATCGTCGTCGGCGACGTGTTCCTCGACCGTTACCTGGTCGGTCGAGCCGAGCGCCTGAGCCGCGAGGGGCCTGTGCCTGTTCTCGGCTTCCGGCGTAGCTTCACACGCCCGGGCGGAGCGGCCAACCCCGCCCGAAACATCGCTGCGCTCGGCGCCGCTGCTGACCAGATCGGCGTGGTCGGCGACGATGACGCCGGGCGCGAGCTGGTCGCACTGCTCGCGCAAGGGGGGATAGGCACGGACGGCGTGGTGGTCGACCCCGATCGGCCGACAACGGTGAAGACGCGAATAGTGGCCGAGGGGCTGGCGGTCCCGCAGCAGGTTGCGCGGATAGACGTGCAGGAGCGCAGTGAGGTCGTCGGCGACGCGGCGAGCTCCGTCGTAGCGGCGGTGGCGCGGAAGGCCGCGACGGCGGACGCGCTGCTCGTATCGCACTACCGCAGCGGCGTCTCGTCCGCGCGCGTCTGCGACGCGGTGCGATCGGCGCGGGTCGACGCAGACGGTCGCCGTGTGCTGCTTACGGCCGATGCTCAGGGCGACCTCGACCGCTTCCGAGGCTTCGACCTGGTGCGCGTTGGTCGACAGGACGCCTCGGCCGTCCTCGGAGCGCCGTTGGGCGACGACGACGAGGTTGCTGATCTGCTGCCGCGCATGCGCGAGGCGCTAGATGCGGGAGTGCTGGTGCTGGGCCGGGGTAGCCAGGGCATGAGCCTGGCCGACGAGCATGGCTACGCCGCCCTGCGCCCCGCGAACGTCAGCGAGGTGTTCGACGTGACAGGCGCCGGCGACACGGTGATCGCGGTCATGACGCTGGCGCTGGCGGCCGGGGCGGATGCCCGGACCGCTGCGGCGCTGGCCAATCTGGCGGCCGGGGCAGTCGTGAGGCGCCTCGGGGTCGCGGCGCCCACGGCCGTGGAGGTCTTGGCCGAGATCGACGGTCACGCGCGGTGACTCGAGGGATGGCGTCCGGCCGGCTGGGCGCCCGGCGACGCTCCGGACGACGGCGCTTGGCGTGCCGATGGACGTGAAGCTAGGGGCGGGCAGCCGCGGCCAGTGCGCGGTGGACCTTGCCGCCGCCATCGACCTGCGCGAGCGCTGGGCGCGCGACGGCGAGCGCGTCGTCCTGACCAACGGCTGCTTCGACCTGCTGCACGTGGGTCACACCCGCTATCTGGCGCGAGCGCGGGCCCTCGGCGACCGCCTGATCGTGGCCTTGAACGACGACGCGTCGGCGCGGCTGCTGAAGGGACCAGGCCGCCCCGTGGTTCCGGCCAAGGAGCGGGCCGAGCTGCTGTGCGCGCTGCGCGACGTGGACGCGGTCGTGCTGTTCGGTGAGCCGACTGCGGAAGGGGTTGTCGCAGATCTTGCGCCCGACGTCTATGTCAAGGGCGGGGACTACGACGACCGCGCCAACCGGCCTCCGGAGGCGGACGTCGCGGAGGCGGCGGGCGGCGTCGTACGATTCGTGCCATACGTACGCGGTAGGTCGACGAGCGAGCTCATAGAGCGCATCCGGCGCGGCGCGTGATGGAGCAGCCGCGCCCAAGGGACGGCGCCACGCAGCTTCTCGGCGCCGCCACGCTCATGTCCATGGGGCACGTGACCAGCCGGTTGCTGGGCATCGTACGCGAGCGGGTCATCGCCGGCTACTTCGGCACCAGCTTGGAGGCGAGTGCCTTCGGGGCCGCCGCCAGGGTGCCGACGATGGTCTACGACCTCCTCATCGGCGGAATGCTGAGCGCCGCGCTGGTGCCGGTGCTGGCGTCGTACGCGGCGACCAAGCGCGACGAGTTCTGGCGGGCCCTCAGCGTCCTTCTCTCGCTCGCGGCGGTGGCGACCGGCCTGATCGGTCTGGCGGTCTACGCGTTTGCGCCCCAGATCGCGCGCCTCCTGGGCCCCAACTTCCCCGCCGAGGGGGTGTTGATAGTCGAGCGCTCGCTGCGGTTCATCGCGCCGTCGGTCATCGCCTTCGGACTTGCGGGCACGATCACGGGAGCGCTCTACGCTCTGGAGAGGTTCAGCCTCCCGGCGGCGGCTGGCGCTGCTTACAACGCCGTCATGATCACGACCGTGGTCCTGCTTCACGATCGGCTCGGCGTCTACGCGCTGGCGGCCGGGGTGAGCGCCGGGGCCGTGGGGCAACTGCTGCTGCTGGCGCCCGGGCTGCGCGACGGGAAGCTCCGCCCGCTCTTGGACCTGCGACACCCCGCAGTGCGCCGCGTGCTGGTGCTCTATGCGCCGATCGGCCTCGGACTGCTGGTCGCGCAGGTGCAGGTCTGGATCGACACGAGACTGGCATCGCAAGCCGGCGACGCCGCCCTGTCGGTGATGCGGTACGGCACCCAGCTGATCCAGTTCCCGCACGGGTTCGTGGCTGTCGCCGTCTCGATCGCCATCCTGCCTACGCTGTCTGCTTCGCACGCGCTGTCCGAGCCGGTGCGCTACAGCAGGACGCTGTCACGCGGCATCCGTTTGATCCTGGCGCTCACCCTGCCGGCGGCCGTAGGACTGGCGGTCCTGGCACACCCGGTGGTGGCCGCAGTGTACCAACACGGCGAGTTCAACGCCGCCAGCAGCGGCGCGGTGGTCGTTGCGCTGATCTTCTATCTGGTCGGGCTGCCCTTCGCGGCCATCGACTGGCCGCTGAACTATGCCTCGTACGCGCGGCAGGACACGCTCACTCCGGCGCTCGTGGGCGTGTTGTCCGTGCTGGCCTACTTGGCGGTCGCCGTCGCGCTCGGTCCGACGATGAACCTGTTCGCGCTTCCCGCTGCCTGGTTGTTCATCGGCCTCGTGGTGGCGGACAGCGCCAAGCACGCGACGCACGCATCGGTCATGCTGGTGATCACGCGCCGCCGCGTCGGGCCCTCCACCCTCGTCGGCACCGCCCGGACGCTGGTCGCTAGCGGCGCTGCGGCGCTGGTGATGGGCGGGGTCGTGCTCGTCGTCGACAGCGTCCTGGCGGGAGCGCTGCCGCAGACCACCCTCGGCTGGATCCTACGATCCGGCGTCGGCGCGCTGGTGGGGGCGGCGGTCTACCTGCCACTGGCCACCCGCTTCGGCGTCGCCGAGACTAGCTGGCTGCTCGACGTGGTTCGCCGCCGCCTGGCAGAAGGCGGCGGAGGCGCCGCGCCACCGGACGGGCCAAGCGCCAGCGGAGGACCGGAGCGTACCGATCGGCTGTAGCGGTAAGCAGTAGCGTCGCCGGTGCGCGCGATGGGCATACTGGTGTCCGCCCGGCTTCGGCGACGTTTGCCGTGACTGGTCCCACCGGCATATAATCGCACCGTTTGCAGCGAGGAGTCTCACATGGCAAGGAAGTCGCGAAAGAGTCGCAAGATACGCGCCGCGCAGCGCCAGGCCCCGGCCGCGCCGCGCGCCACCGGGCGGCAGCAGCCGCGCCGGGTCGATCAGGAAGCCGTCGCGGAGGCCGCGGCGGCCGTGTCGGTGCCGGCGGTGACCGCCAGGTCATCGGTGCGCACGGGCCAGAGCCTGGAGGAGACCTACGAGCACGTTTCGCGCGATCTGAAGCGCATCTTCGTGCTCGCCATCGTGATGTTCGCCATCGTGTTCATCGCGCCGTACGTTCTGTAGCCGACCGCTCGACGACGCGCCGCCCTCGATCAGACGATCGTGGGCTCAACCGAGGACACATCGCTCCCGGCACCCTCACGATCCGCATCCTGCGCCGGAGACGGCAGCAGAGCCATTACCGCCACTCCCACCAACAGGTGGCCGACGAGCGAGGAGATGCTGCTGCCGGTGATCAGGAACACGGTACCACTCATCACCGCGAGCGCCCCCGTGCGCGCCTGGCGCGCCGCGCCCAGCGTGCCATCGTGGACAACGCGCAGCGCCGGGTTCGACCATGCCTCAACCGCCAAGAGCCCCAGGGCGACGTACACCGCAAGAGTGGGGTTGGCGCCGGCCACGGACAGGCCGGCGGCGCGGAAGAAGGCCCAGTGGGACTCGAGCAGCAGGGCCACGAGGGCGAGTCGGGCCAACTGGTCGGCTGGCGGCACTATCGCCTCGGCTCGCCACGTCCAGCCTAGTGCACGCGCGAGCATCGACCTCGAGCCGATGATGGCGATCACCGTGGCGGCGACGACGGCCAGCGCGGCGACGGATGCCGCCAAGGACGCGGGGATGACGAGCCCGAGGCTCGTCGGGTGCGCCACTCGGGTCGCCAGCGCCAGAACCGGCACGCCGAGCAGGTACGCGGCTCGCAGCAGCTCGACGGCGCGTGGGTCGCGCGAGATCATGCGCGCCCGGCGGAGCATCGAGTGGCGGCCGTCCCCCACCTCGGCGGCCCAGGCGAGGTTGGTCGCCGCCGCGTACAGCACGACCGAGCCGACGACCCAGGCGAGCGGCTCCGACAGCATGGTATCAGCCGCCGCGGGCAACGAGGTGTGTTTCCATCCGGGCGATGATAACATTCGGGTCATGAGCCAGCAAGGGCTCGGTCCAACCGGGGGCCGAGCTGCGGGCCGCGCCGTAACCCCTGGCCGGCACGTGCGTCAGGAACTCAGACGCGAGGAGCCGGCGGCGATCGTGCTGCCGGAGCAGATGGCATCGTTGGTGCTGATGGAGTCGTCTACATGATGGCGTCGCCGCCGAGGCGATTCACGTGGAGAGCGGTCGGCGCAGCTGCCGGTGTCGGGCTGGTCGCGTGCCTGCTCGGGCTTGGCGCTCCGGTCGCCGTGAGCGCCGGCGACCTTGCAGGGGCGGTCCCCGTCCCTCTCGGCGCCGACGCCACCGGCGAGAGCACGCTCAGTGACGTGAGTGGCGAGCCAGCCGAGGTGTGCTCGGCGGACTGGATCCACGCGCTTCACGCGGTTGGCAACGTCACGGGCGGGCGGTCCGTCGGACAGGTGGCCCTCACGGTGGGCGACGGCGGGCGCCTGGAAGCGTCGGGCGCTCTGGCCGAGCAGGCGCTGTTCGTCACGTCGGCCGACACCGACGCGTATGACGAGCAGCCACCGGTGGGGCCCAGCCAAGACTCGCGATACCCTCACGACCCGTACTTCAGGATCGACCAGCGCGAGAGCCTGATGGCGATGGGGGCGCTGGACGCCTGGGACACGAGCCGCGGCGGATCTGACGTCACCATCGCCGTCATCAGCACCGGCGTCGACTACGACCATGCCGACCTCGCCGCCAAGATCTGGCGCAACGAGGACGAGATACCGGGCAACGGACTCGACGACGACGGCAACGGCTACGTCGACGATGTGCGTGGGTGGAACTTCGCCAGCCTGGGCGAGGATGCGGCCGATCCGACGGATGCGCCCCGTTACGGCAAGGGCACGATGATGGCCGGAATCGCCGCCGCCGATACGAACAACGGCGAGGGCGTGGCGGGTGTGTCATGGGGCGCCCGCATCATGCCGCTCAGGACGATGACGCTCGTCGAGGGCGAGGACGGCGCATTCTTCGTCGGCACGGTGCGCAACATCGTCGAGTCGGTGTGCTACGCGGCCAACAACGGAGCGCGCGTGGTGCTCATCGGCGGATACCTCTACGACCCCGAGAGCGCCGTTGACGACGTCGACCTGCTGCGACAGGCGATCGACTACGCCCACAGGGCCGGTGCAGTGATCGTCGCGTCGGCCGGCGACTGCGCGCTGCCGCAACCGTTTTGCCCCCCGCAGGACCAGTACGGCGTCAACCCGACCATCATTCCGGCCGCGTTCGGCCGGGTCATCGCCGCCCAGACCTATGCGCGCGGGGTAGTCCGGCGCGCGGAGGCAAGTTACGGGCCATGGGTTGACATAACCGCCCCGGGTGAGTCATTCAGGGCAACCGGCGCGGGCGACGCCTACCCGTACATCAAGCCGCAACGGGCGACGTCCGACTTCGGCGCCGCGCACATCGCGGGCGTCGTGGCGGTGATGAGGTCGGTCAACGCCGATCTCTCGCCGTACAGGGTGGAGGAGCTGCTATGCCAGTCGGCGGATCGCAAGGTCGGTGGCCCGTACGAGGGCTCGCCCCTGCGCAATGACGAGTGGGGGTGCGGCGTCGTGGACTTCGAGCGCGCCGTCGAGATCACGCCGCCGAAGATCGCGGTGACCCCGACTCAGGTGCGAGTGGTCACCGACGGCAGCCAGCCGTGGCCGGTAGTCGCCTTCGACAACAGCGCCCTGCGCGCGGCGAGGTGGGTGGTCAACCCCGAGCGCGCCACTTGGCTGCTGCCCGAGCCCGTCGACGACGTGCGCGACACCGTGTCACGGGCGGCCGTGACGGCCGACATCGAGCGGCTGCGCACCGAGCAGGGCCCGCTGCAGTCGGGGTGGGTCTACACGGCCACGTTGAAGGCGTGCCCCCTCGGGTGGGAGGAGCAGGTCGACGCCGATCAGCTCGAGGAGCTCTGTCAGCTCATCCCCTACGAGCTGGTGTTCGTCGACCGGTTCGCCAGCACGCTCTTCATGCCGCTAGTCGCCAGGCCCTAGCGGCGCCCCCCGTCCGCGCCGCCGCCGCGCGCCCGCGCCGCCGCCCGTCCGCGCCGCCACCGCTAAGGCGCGGGGCGCGGTGTCGCGGTGGGCGTCTCGATGATCGGCGCTCGTGCCGCCGGCAGCTCCAGCTGGAGCAGGTCCGCCAGGACCCAGCCCTCCACGCCGGTGCTCAGCACTCGAACGAGCAGCCACGAGCCGTCGGCCGTGCGACCGACCAGCCCTAGCCGGTCCCCGGCCCGAAGCGTGGACGTAACGTCGAAGCGCACGCCCGGACCATCGCGCATGGCCGCCTCCGCCACGTCCACCACGGCGTCGTACGCCATGGCCGTGCCAGTGCCCTCCGGCGTTGCGGCTATGCGCACCGGCGTTCGAACCGCGTCCTCGTCCTGCGGCGGGGGAGCTGTCTGGTACGGAAGGGGCGTGGGCAGCTCCCTGATCACTCGCTGTGTCGGGAGCGGCGTAGGCGGTGGCGG
>JBJYWW010000228.1:0-6095 GCA_046259645.1 Anaerolineae bacterium | reverse complement strand
GCTGCACAGGGTGGTCGGGAGCCGCGACGAGGCCGAGGACCTCGTACAGGAGACGTTCGCGCGGCTGCACGATCGGCCACCGACGTCGCTGGACGAGTTGTCGGTGCGGGTCTGGCTCTACCGCGTGGCGACCAACCTGGCCTACAACCACCTGCGCGCTCGAGCGCGACGCCAGCGTCGCGACCGCGAGGCGGCTGCACGTGGCACGGCGGTAGGCGACGCGCCGCCCGGGCCGGAGGCCAGCGCCGTCTCGGGTGCCGAGATCGAGCTCGTGCGCCGCGCGCTGGCGGGGCTGCCGGACAGGCAGTCGAAGCTGCTCCTGCTGCGGCACGCTGGGCTTAGCTACGCCGAGGTGGCCGCGGCAGTTGGGGTGGCCGCGGGATCGGTGGGCACCCTGCTCTCTCGCGCCGAGTCGGCCTTCGAGCTTGAGTTCCGATCGCTGACCGAGGTCGAGGCGCGCGCCGAGGCTGCTGCGAAGGCGGGTGCGCCAACACCGAGTGGCGCAACGCTCGAGCCCGCGCGGGCGTCGGATGCACCAACGCCATTGAGATGGGAGGGACCATGAGCTGCGACAGCGAGCGCCTGATTGCCTACCGGGATCACGAGCTTAGCAGCGACGGCCGGTCACGCGTCTCCGCGCACCTTCGGAGTTGCCCTGCGTGTCGGGCGGCGCTGGAGGAGCTCGAGCAGCGGGGCAGGCTGATTGCGTCGGCGCTCGATGTGTTGGAGCCGAGTCCGGAGGAGATGCCCGACGCCGTGGGCGCACTGGCGTCGCTGCAGCTACGGCGCGCCTCTGCGAGGGATGCGGCGGCTCGGAGCCCATGGGGGCGAGTTGAAAGGAGTGTGGCGAGCATGCTTCCGAGATCGACACCACTACGGCGGTCGGTGGTCTGGGCGGCCGCGGCAGCGCTGGTGCTGGTGGCACTGCTGGGGTTGGCGCCAGTGCGACACGCGGCCGCGGAGTTCCTCAGCTACTTCAGGGTGGGCGACATCAGGGCGGTGCCGATAACCGGTGCCCGGGTCGAGCAGCTGACCGCGTTCGAGGAGATGCTCGACAGCGGAATGCTCGGCGAGCCGCAGACGTTGCGCGAGGCCACGATGCCCGAGGCTGTCGCGGGAACGGAGGCTGCGACGGACGTGGCCGGCTTCGGCGTTCGCGAGATCGCCGGTCTGCCGGAGGGCGTCGAGCTGGCCGAGACCAGAGCGGCGATCGGCCCGCACGTGAAGGTCGCCATCGAGCGCGACTTGCTCGCGGTGGCACTTGGGGCCGCCGGCGTCGTGGACGTCGACCTGCCCGAGGTCGAGACGATCACCCTGGATGTCGACATCCCGGCGATGGTCGAGCAGCGCTACTGGGTGGGCGACGCAGAGCTGCAGCTGATCCAGCTGCCGAGCCCGGTCGTGACGTTGTCGGACGGCGTCTCGCCGGACGACCTCGGTGAGGCCTACCTCCAGCTGCTGGGGCTGCCTCCGGAGGAGGCTGACCGCATCGCCGCCGGCATCGACTGGACCAGCACGCTGGTCGTTCCCATTCCCGAGGACGCGGCTCGCTACCGCGACGTGTCGGTTGGCGGGGTGCCGGCCCTGCTGCTGCAGGAGATGTACTCGTCGGCGGGCCAGGAGCAGGTGCTGCTGTGGGAGGATGGCGGGATAGTCTACGCGCTTAGCAGCAGCGGCGCCGCATCCTCGGCGTCCTTGCTCGTTCGAGCCGCCGAAGCGCTGCGGTGACGCTCCCGCGAGTTCTGCGGCGCGCCGGCGGGCGCCGGCTCTCGGTGCGTCGGCGACTGCTGTCTGCCGGCGCTGCGGGAAGCGCGGCTGGAGCGGGCCGCTAAGTGGCTGCGGGAGCCGTCGAGGCGCGCGAGCTGCGCAAGGTCTTCGGCGACACCGTCGCCGTCGACCGGCTGAGCCTTAGCGTCGCGCGTGGCGAGGTGTTCGGCTTCCTAGGTCCGAACGGGGCGGGCAAGACGACCACCGTCAACTTACTGCTCGATCTAGTGCGACCGACGTCGGGCGAGGCGCTCATCCTTGGGCGCCCGCCCGGCGATCCCGATACCAAGGCGCGCGTCGGCTTCCTGCCCGAGCACTTCCGATTCCCGTCGTGGCTGACGGCCACCGGGTTCCTCCACATGCACTCCCGCCTCATGGGCCTGCCGGCGGCCAAGCGACGAGCGCTGGTGCCCGAGGTCCTGGAGCGCGTCGGGCTGGCCGATCGTGGGTCCACGAAGCTGGGCGCGTTCTCGAAGGGCATGACGCAGCGCATCGGCCTGGCGCAGGCCATCCTCGGGGAGCCCGAGCTCGTGTTCCTCGACGAGCCGACCTCCGCCCTTGATCCGCTGGGACGGCGGGAGGTGCGGGACATCATCCGCGAGCTGCGCGACAAGGGCGTGACGGTGTTCCTCAACTCGCATCTGCTGAGCGAGGTCGAGGTGACATGCGACCGCGTGGCAATCGTGAAGGACGGCGCCGTCGTGCGCACCGGAACGCTAGACGAGCTGACGGGCGCCGCGGTGGAGCTAGATGTCACGGCCGACGGCCTCACGCCCGAGCTCGTGGCCGGCCTGGAGCGGTGGGGCGCCACGAGTCGGCAGAGCGAAAGGCGGATCACGGTGATACTGCATGGCCGCGACGACGTCCCGGCGGTGGCCGACTGGCTCGTGCGCGGGGGGGCGTCGCTGCACGCCCTCGAGCCGCGCCGTGCCTCGCTCGAGGAGATGTTCGTGCACATCGTCGGCGACCAGCTGTGAGCGACCAGCTGTGAGCGACCAGCCGTGAGCGACCAGCCGTGAGCGACTTGCCGCGCGCCGTGGCTCCAGGCTTGGGCAAGCCTACCGCGGACGAGACCTGGCTCGGCGGGGCGCACCCCGCGACGCGGGGCGCGGCCGGGCGTCTTTCTCCAGCGCGGCACGCGCGCAATGTCGCGCTCATCGCGCAGCTCACATTCTTGGAGGCGTACCGTCGCTGGGTGCTGTGGGCCGTCGCGCTGCTCGGGAGCGCCTTCGTGGCGCTGTTCGCGATCGGCTTCTTCTTCATCCACCGCGAGGTCACACAGCAGTCGCGCGTCGGCGAGGTGGTCGAGGTGTCGGACTTCATCCTCCTTGCCGGCCTCTACGCTGCGTACTTCCTGGTGGTGGTGCTGGCGCTGCTGACGTCCATCGACACGATTTCCGGCGAGATCGCTTCCGGCCGGATCCACACCGTGGTCACCAAGCCCGTGGGGCGCGGGGACATCGTGGCCGGCAAGTGGCTGGGCTTCGCGGCGATGCTCACCGTGTTCGCCGCCGTGCTCTGCGGCAGCATCATCGGCGTGGTGTGGCTCATCGCCGACTACTTGCCGCCGTCGCCCGTGCAGGGCGTCGCGCTCATCATCCTAGCGGGGCTGGTGGTGCTGTCGCTGTCGATCTTGGGCGGCACGAGGTTGACCACCCTGACCAACGGCATCGCGGTGTTCATGCTCTACGGCCTGGCCTTCATCGGGGGCTGGATCGAGCAGTTCGGGGCGTTCCTGCAGAACCAGACGGCCGTCAACATCGGCATCGTCATCAGCCTGCTGATGCCGGCCGAGGCGATGTGGAAGCGAGCCGCCTACGAGATGCAGCCGGCCAGCATGCGGCTCCTGGTGATCCACCCGATGGCAGCGGTCACCAGTCCCAGCAACGTGATGGTCGCGTACACGGTGCTGTACGTCGCCGTGGCGGTCGCCGCCGCCGTGGTGCTGTTCCGCCGGCGCGACCTCTAGCGCGCAACCCCATATAGCGGCCACCCGACGGGATGACCTGCCGCGGTCGGCGGCCCAGGCAGCGATCAGCGGCGACTCGGCGCCCCGCGATTTGCGTCGCGGTTGAGCCTGTGCCATGTTGCGCACCGCAGGGGATTGACTCTCGAAAGGAGCCCTCGCGGTGGCAGCGACTCCATCGACCATGCTTCCGTTGGGTACCCGCGCACCGGACTTCGCCCTGACGGACACAGTGTCCGGCGAGACCGTCTCGCTCGCTGACTTCGACGGCAGCCCCGGCCTGCTAGTCATGTTCGTGTGCAATCACTGCCCCTTCGTGATCCACGTCCGCGACGAGCTGGTGCGCATCGCGCACGAGTACCGGGATCGAGGAGTGGGCGTGGTCGCCATCAGCGCCAACGACGCCGAGGGCTATCCCCAGGACGGCCCCCTCAACATGAAGGCGCTGGCGGAGGAGGAGGCCTGGAGCTTCCCCTACCTGTACGACGAGGACCAGTCGGTCGCCAAGGCCTATCGGGCGGCGTGCACGCCCGACATCTACGTGTTCGATGGTGACAGGAAGCTGTTCTACCGGGGCCAGCTGGACGGCAGCCGCCCTGGTAACGACGTCGCGACCACAGGTGAGGACCTCCGACGCGCCCTGGACGCGATGCTGGCCGGTGCAACGCCGCCCGACGTTCAGCGACCGAGCCTCGGCTGCAACATCAAGTGGCGGACGGGGAACGAGCCGGACTACGAGGCCCAGCGCTAGAGCACGCACGGTCACGCACCTCGCCTAGCGGTCGGACGCTCCCGTCGCGCGCCACGCCCGGCGGTCCGGCGCTCCCGTCACGCACCACGCCCGGCGGTCCGGCGCTCCCGTCACGCACCACGCCCGGCGATCGGGCGCTCCCGTCGCCGCGCCTAGCGGTCCGGGGCGGCGGCCCGGTCCGCGGACGCGGCCCCTCGCAGGAGGTCCGCGGCCACCCGCGCCGAGAAGGCGGCTGCCAGCGCCCGGGACACGGGTCCGTCGGCGGCAGCTATCGGCTGGTCGTCGACACTGGCAACGGGCAGCACTTCGCGCGTCGTCGAGGTCATGAACACCTCGTCGGCGGCGAGCAGGTCGTTGAGGCGTAGGTCCCGCTCGCGCACCGCCGGCGGGCCCGCTGCGCCGGTCTCCATCAGCACCTCGCGTGTCACCCCCGCCGAGCCCGCGCCACCGATCTCCAACAGCACCTCGCGCGTCACTCCGGGGAGGCAGCCTGACGAGAGCGGCGGCGTGTAGGCGATGCCGTCGCGCACCGCGAACAGGTTGGCCGACGCGCACTCGCTGACGCTGCCGTGCTCGTTGAGCAGGACCGCCTCGTCGTAGCCCTGCTCGCGGGCGCGGGCAGTGACCCAGCTGTTACCCAGCCACGAGAGCACCTTGACGCCCGCAAGCGGATGCCCGGCATGCCGCGCGCTGTCCACCACGGTCAAGCGCGCCGGCGATCGATGTGTGGGCAGGTCGGCGGTGCATACGAGGAGGTCGGTGGCGGGGAGGGGCTCAGTACCATGCCACGGCCCGACGGTGTTGTTGGTGAAGTACAGGCGGGCACTGCAGTTGGGCACACCGTTGGCCTCGACGACTTGCAGCAGCGCCTCGAGGAGGTCGTCGTCGGCGAACGCGAACGGGGTGTCGGTGCGTCGCGCGTCAAGCCGCAGGCGCCGCAGGTGCCGATCGAACGCGAAGGGCTGCCCGTCGTAGACGCGCACCGTGGTGAACAGCCCCCAGCCGCTGAACAGCCCGGACTGGCCCGGCGACAGGCGCACATTCCGGAGCGGCAGCAGCTGGCCGTTGTGGTGAACGATGTCGTGCAACCTCGACCTCCCGAGCCGTGTGGTGGCTGCGCGCCGGCTCAGCTGGTGGACTCGGGCGGCTCTGGGGCCAGCTCGCTCAACAGGTCCATGACCAGCCGACGCGTGCGACCGTCCTGGTCCAGGTCCGGGTTCCACGACGAGACGGACACCGCGGCGACCCGCCCGGATTGGGCGAGGCGGCGGAAGACGGCGCGCACGGTGTCCGCGGAGGGCCCGCCCGGCGCCGGGTAGTTCATGGCCGGCGCTTGCTCCGGATCAATGACGTCGGTGTCGAAGTGCACGTGCAGCGGGCGATCGGGCAGCGGCAGCGTGAGCAGCTCGTCGAAGCTCGCGAGATGGTTGACGTTGGAGCCGGCCAGGGCCTCGCGCTCGCCGGGGTCGAGGTCGCGGGCGTCGCTCAAGATCACATCGCGTTCGTCGAGCGTGGTCGTCCCGATGCCTTCCAAGATTGCCTGGTCGCCGCGCCCGACGATCAACGCCAGCGGCATGACGCCCAGGAACCCGCTCGGAGTCGTCGAGGGCG
>JBJYWW010000227.1:0-4938 GCA_046259645.1 Anaerolineae bacterium | reverse complement strand
CTGACGGCAAGCACAATATGCCCAGCGGGGAGATATTCACGGGCCCGGTAGAAGACAGCGCCAACGGATGGGTGCGCTTCACGTATCCGGCGGTCCACGGCGGGCGCGAGGTCGAGGGGATCGAGTTGACGTTCGAGTACGGCTCGGTGTCGACGTTGGGGCGCCTCGGGGCCGGGCGAGTGCTGACGGGGAGGGTGGCGAGCGGCGAGCAGGTGATGCTCGCGCGAGCCGGCGAGGTCCCGGTCACATACGTCGCCACCTGGTACCAGCGGTTCCCGGGCGTCGTATTCTCCGACGATCCAGCGATTGCGGAGCCGTCAGACCTAGTGGGACGGACAGTCGGCCTGCCGGCCGTGTCCGGCGCCAGCTACACCGGCTGGCTCGCCCTGCTGTCCGCCAACGGCATCGACCCGACGTCGGTGACGACCGAGGTGATCGGCTTCGCGCAGCTCGAAGCCGTGACCCAGGGACGGGTCGACGCCGCCGTGGGCTACGCCGCCAACGAGCCGGTCCAGATGCGGGCCGCCGGCCTGGAGCCGACCGTCATCAGCATTGCCGATTCGTTCAACCTTGTCTCCAACGGGCTGATCGTCGCCGACACTCTCGCGTACGAGTCGCCGTCGGTCGTCCAGGCCATGGTGACGGCCATGCTGCGGGGCATCGCCGACACGCTGGACGACCCAGAGTCGGCCTTCGAGCTCGCGCTGCAGGTGGTGCCCGAGGCGGCCGACCCGGCGGTCCGCGACACACAGTTCCAGGTTCTGATGGAGTCACTGCCCTATTGGGAAACGGAGGCGCTCGGCGCCATCGATCCCGAGGCCTGGCAGCAGACGATGGACTTCCTGGTCGCCCAGGGCATCGTGGAGCACCCGACGCCGATCGACGAGATGATCGACTCGTCGTTCGTCGACGCTGCCGGGCCTGTACGATGATGGCCCGTGACCGCGCCGCCCCGCACCGACTCAGGTGACGGGTCGGCTGCTGGCCGTTGACGCCGGCAACAGCCAGATCGAGGTCGGCCTCACGAGCGACTCGGAGCCGGGCTGGCTCGCCCGGTGGCGACTCGAGACCAAGGCCAACCGCACGGTCGACGAGTACGGCGTCACGATCGCGAGACTCCTCGAGGGGGCCGGCGTCGAGCTGTCCGACATCGGCGGCGTCGTCCTGTCGAGTGTCGTGCCGTCACTGACCCCGGTCCTGGAAGGCGTCAGTCGGCGGCTGTTCGGCGTCGAGCCGCTGGTCGTCACACCTGCTGCCGCGCTCGGCATCGACGTCCTCTACGATCCGCCGTCCGCGGCGGGCAGCGATAGGATCGTCGACGCGATCGCCGCGCGCGACCGCTTCGGGGCCCCCGTGGTCGTCGTCGACTTCGGCACGGCTACCACGTTCAACGTCGTGGACAGGAACGGCCGGTTCGTGGGCGGCGCGATCGCGCCGGGGCTCGGCGTCGCCGCGTCGGCGCTGGCCCGCTCCGGCGCGAAGCTGTCGCGAATCGACCTTGAGCCCGCGTCGGGCATGCCGGTTGTCGGGCGCGACACCACGCAGAGCATGCGCTCGGGAGTGTTGTACGGATACGCCGGCTTGGTGGAAGGCATCTTGGCCCGCATCGACGAGGAGCTCGACGATGGCTCAGGCTCCCGCCCCGTGGTCGTCGCGACGGGTGGTCTCAGCCAGGTGGTGGCGCCGCTCGTCGGGCGCTTCGACGCCGTGGTGCCGGGGCTGACCCTTGACGGGCTGCGCTTGGTGTTCGAGGCGAGGGCGACATGAACGACATCCTCTCTGGCCGCCACGTCGTGCTCGGCGTCTCCGGGTCCATCGCCGCCTACAAGGCGCTGACCATTGCCGCGAGGCTCACGGAGGCGGGAGCGCTGGTAGATGTGGTCATGACTCGCTCGGCAACGGAGCTGGTTCGGCCGCTGGCGTTCCAGGCTCTGACCCACCGCCCGGTGGTGACGTCGTTGTTCGAGCCAACCGGCGAGGCGGGGCTCGACCACATCACGCTGGCCCGTCGCGCCGAGCTGATTATCGTCGCGCCGGCAACGGCCGATGTCATCGCGCGCCTGGCGCTAGGGCGCGCCGACGACGCGCTGACGACGACCGCGCTGGCCACCACGGCGCCGATGATCGTCGCCCCGGCGATGGAGCCCAACATGTGGGCGCACCCGGCGACGCAGGGGAACGCTGAGACGCTCCGCGCGCGCGGTGCCGGGCAGGTGGGCCCGGCGCCGGGCCGCATGGCCTCGGGCGAGGTCGGGGTCGGTCGTATGTCGGAGCCGGAGGAGGTGGTCGAGCGCGCTCGACGCCTTCTCTCGCCCGCCGGCGATCTGGCAGGGCGACGGATCGTCGTCTCGGCCGGCCCTACCCACGAGCCGCTCGATCCAGTGCGCTACCTGGGCAACCGGTCAACCGGCCGCATGGGCTACGCGGTGGCTCGAGCTGCGCGGGACCGCGGGGCCGAAGTCATCCTGGTCACGGGTCCTTCGGCCCTGACCCCACCCGGCGGCGTCGCCGTCATCCAGGTGCAGACGGCGCGCGACATGCGCGACGCCGTGCTCGATCACGCCACCGACGCGGACGCACTCGTCATGGCCGCTGCGGTAGCCGACTACCGACCCGCCGCGGAGAGCGAGCTCAAGCTCAAGAAGACTGGTGGAGCCATGGAGCTGGAGCTCGTCCCGAACCCCGACGTCCTGGCGGAGCTGGATACCGCCCTCGGCGAGGGCGCCAAGCGGCCCGTCAGGGTGGGCTTCGCCGCCGAGACCGACAACCTGGTGGCCAACGCGCTTGGCAAGCTGGAGCGCAAGGGCCTGGACATGGTGGTGGCGAACCCGGTGCCGGCGTCGTTCGAGGGCGCCGAGTCCACGGCCACGCTCGTCACCAGCGGCGGCGCGGAGCAGCTGCCGCCGTTGCCAAAGGAACAGCTCGCGAACATCATCCTGGACCGGGTCCGGGACCGACTGGGCGGCTAGCGCCGACCCGCCGACCGAACGGCGCGGCGACGGCACGGATCGTGCCGACGACGACCGGATCGCCTCCGGGGCTCGCGCGACGTCTCGCTGCAGGGCAGCGCGACCCGCGCGGCGCCATCGCCCCACCGCCTCGATAACTGGAGCAGTGACGGTGGCATATCTGGACGACATCAAGGCAGCCCTCTCGAGCAGGGAAAGCGCCCGTCAAGCGCTGCGCGACGGCCGCGACTGGCTGCGGCAGCCGCCGAACCTGCGTCGGGCAGGGCTCGTCGCGCTGCCGGCGCTCGTGCTCGCAGGGCTGATGCTGCCGCCCGTGTCGCTCGTGACGCGGCTGACGACGCTTGACTACGCGCACGTCAAGCCTGGCGGAAGCGTGTCGGTGCAGTCGGACAAGCCCGGGGTGTCGCTCGACATCGATCGGCTCGCCATCAGGCAGCCGACACGCATACGGCTCCGCTCGGCCGGCGACAGCTTGCCGTCGGGCGTGCCCGAGCTGCCGAGCGGGCGCACCCTGGCCGCGCCTGTGTACGAGCTGGACGTGCGCGGACCCGCGCCGACGGTGGGGTCCTTGGGTGTCAGCCTGAACTTGACCGAGGACGAGCGGGCGTTCGTCGACCCGTACGGCTTCGATGGGCAGCGCTGGCGGTGGCTGTCGCCGCGGTTCACCGACCGGGGCCAGCTGCGCGTGCGAATCCCGCTGGAGTCGTTCGTGCCGGAGTACATCGCGATCACGACGGCCGGCGAGGGAGCCACTGAGCTCTCGGCAGTCGTCCTGCCCCCGCCGGCCTCGGTGCCGGCAGCCGTGTCCGAGCTGCCGATCACCGAGATGCGCGCGTACTACCTCGAGACCGACGACGGCTCCGTCGCCGGCAGCGCGTTTCCCGTTCCCTCCCGGGACGCGCGCCGCTACGCGGTTATCTCGAACGTCGAGTCCGGGCGTGTTCGCAGCGATCTGGTCAACAACATCTTGATCCAGCCGGAGTCGCGCATGCGGCACCGCGAGGCGATCGTCGACCTGGTCCGGCGCGACGGGCTCGACGGTATCGTCCTCGACTACCGCGGCGTGTCGGCGGATCTGCAGCGAACCTACGCGAGCTTCCTGGAGCGGCTCGCCGGTGACGTCCATGCACTGGATGCCGAGTTGATAGTGACCGTGCCCATGCCGCGCTGGTCGGTCCGCGACTGGGAGAGCGGCGTGTACGACTGGGGCGCCTTGGGCGCCGCCGCGGACGGCGTGCGCGTGCTGCTGCCCGACGATCGGCCTCTCGAGATAGAGGAGCTCGACAGCCTGGTGCGGTGGGCGCTTGGCGAGGTCGAGCGGGGAAAGCTGCAGCTCGCCCTGCCGGTGCAGGGACGCGACATGATCCTCGGCGAGTCGACCGCCACCGCCATCAGCTACGGCGACGCCCTGTCCCGCATCCTCGACATGGCCAGGTCCGACGCCCCCGGCCGGATCTCGCCCGGGACGGCCGGCACGGTGGAGCTGCCGACCATTCGGGCGGCAGAGCTCGAGCGTGACGAAGCCACCGGCATGTGGCGTTTCCACTACTGGGACGACAACCGGCGTCAGCACACCGTGTGGCTGAACGACGCCGATGGGCTCAAGCCCGCCTTCGACATCGCCGCCAAGTACCGCTTGGGCCGCCTGGCGCTTGACGGTGTCGAGTCGGGGCTTGACCCGTCGCTGTGGCAGATGGTGCGGGGCTTCATCGAGACCGGCGAGGCCGTTGCGCCGAATGTGCGCTACCGACTCAGATGGCAGCTGACCGACGGCAGCGGCCGCGTGATACAGCAAGCGACGCAGGCCCTCGGCGACTCGAGCTTCGCGTTCCGGGCTCCGACCACCCAGGGCAACTACAGGCTGGGCGTCAACCTCATCACCGGCGACGACGTCGTGGCCGCGCTCGGGTCGACGGCTGACGTGCTGGTCGCCCCGCCGCCACCGCCTACGCCGCTCCCGACGCAGCGA
>JBJYWW010000226.1:0-3193 GCA_046259645.1 Anaerolineae bacterium | reverse complement strand
GCCGCCGGAATCGTGGCCAGAGCGAGGAGGGCTGGCAGCCGCACATCGGGCGTGTGCCGGGCCGAACGGGACCACAGACCGTTCCGGGCTCCCCGCGCGAGCGCGAGCCAATCACGCCTGAAGTAGGTGACCACCGCCAGGGCGGTCGCCCAGTGGACCACGACATCGAAGGTGAGGCTAGACGCCGGCCAGCCCAGCAGCTCGGGTACGATGATCAGGTGACCGGAGCTCGAGATGGGGAGGAACTCGGTGGCGCCCTGAAGAGCGCCGAGGACCAGCGCCCGCCAGACGTCAGGCGTCATTGACCTCGTCGCGCGGCGGCTGCATCTCGAACAGCCGCGAGTGCTCCTGCAGCGCGTACCGGTCCGTCATCCCAGCCAGGTAGTCGGCGATCACCCGGTAGGCCTCCGGGGTGAGGGGGCCGCCGGGAAGGACGTCGGGCTGTGCAGCCAGGATACGTGCACGCGGCCTGTTGGGCAGCTGCCGGTAGTCGTCCTCGAACGTCTCGAACATCGCCTCCAACACGCGCTCGGCCTTCCTGAACATGCGCACGACGCGGTAGTGGCGATAAAGGTGGGCGAAGAGGAACTCCTTCAGCTCATGCTGCAGCTCGAGCATCTCGTCCGAAGGGCGCACCAGCGCCACTGGATGGCGGCGCACGTCGTCGGGCGAGGCCGGCTGGACTCGGCCGATGCGATCGGCGCTGGCGAACACCAGGTCGGTGATCATCAGATCGATGAGCGAGCGGATGACCTTGTGCCGCCCAACCTCGGCATCGCCGCCGGGATGAGCGCCGACTCCCGCCGCGTCCGCCGCGAGCCGCCAGAGGCGCGTCTGGGCCAGCTCGGGCATGTCCATGCGCAGCATGCCGCTCCGAAGCCCGTCGTCCAGGTCGTGGGCCGAGTACGTCAGCTCGTCGGCGTAGTTGACCACCTGCGCCTCGATCGACGGGCGCAGCTCCGGCTCGTAAGGCGCCAGCCACTCGGGAGGCACCTTGTCGTACTCGGTGTTGTGCTTGGCGATGCCCTCGCGCGTCTCCCACGTCAAGTTGAGGCCATCGTACTGCGACCAGCGCTTCTCCAGCTCCTCCACGACGCGGAGCGACTGCACCGTGTGGTTGAAGCCCTGGCCCTTGTTTGCCGGGTCGAACGGATCCCTGCCCATTCGCTCCAGCATGAGCCGATCGAGCGTCGACTCGCCGGAGTGCCCGAACGCCGAGTGCCCCAGGTCGTGCGCCAGCGCGATCGCCTCGGCCAGGTCCACGTTGGCGCCCAGCGCACGCGTGATCGTGCGGGCGATCTGCGCGGCCTCGTTGGTGTGCGTCAGCCGGGTGCGGTAGTAGTCGCCCTCGTAGTTTACGAACACCTGAGTCTTGTACTGCAGCCGCCTGAAGGCAGTGGTGTGGATGATCCGGTCGCGGTCCTTCTGGTACTCGGTGCGGTACGGGTGCGGCTCGGTCGGGAACCGCCGGCCGCGGCTCTGACCCGACTTGGACGCGAACGACGCGAGCCCCGCCTCCTCGGCCAGCTCCATCTGCTCGCGCGTGCGGAGCACCAGGGCCGCGTGCTCGGAGGCTTCCAGCATCGTCCTGCTCCTAGCGGGCCGACGGCGCGCGCAGCGCCGCCTTGGGCTCGACGGTCGGCGCCGGCGTCGCGAGCGGCCTGCGGTCGTCGACGATGCGTGTGTGCGCCTGGGCGTAGGGTGGCACCGCCGACCAGTTCCCGGCGGCGTCGGCGGCCTGCGCGGAGAAGTAGTAGTCGAGCCCCGGCGCGCCGACGAACGGCAGCGTCACCATCCCCATCTGCGGCGTGCCCGGCCACGGCAGCGCCGAGCCGACCGGCAGCCAGCCGGAGGCATCTCGCGGCGGGGCACCGATGCTGTAGAAGACCTGCAGTGCCACCAGGGGCGACGCCTCGTCGGCGGCCAGAACGGCGAGGTCCAGCCTGGGCGCCGACAGCGCCGGCAGCTCGCCGACCACTGCGATGTACGGCGGCGACCGGTCGGCGGCACCGGACGTGTAGCCGGCGCTCGCGAACCCGGAGCCCTCGACGAGGATCACCGGTCGACCGGCGGTGAGCGCCCGTCCCATGAAGCCCGTTCGGTTGGTGGCGCCCGTCAGGAGCACCTGGTAGCGTCCCGCTCCCGACGTGGCGGTGCGCGTGAGCACCGCGCCGGATGCGTCGAGCTCGAACAGGGTCGCGGTCTCCGCGACCGCCGGTATCTCGATTGTCCTGTCGCGGCTCGTGGTGTTCCAAGCGACGGTCACGCGCGCTCCCGGCGGGCGCGAGAACGCCACCCTCTGCCAGCCGTACCCGCTAGTGGACTCCACGGCGTGAGCGCCGGCCAGCTCACGAGCGATGGTGCGGAACGCGTCGTACGCCGGCCGGGTGGTGCCGGCCATCGCCGGGTCGTACCGCCAGCAGTCGTTGCCGATGGGCGGCGCCCAGCATTGGTTGGCGGCATGGTTGCGCACCAAGCCGAAGGCGTCGTAGCTCTCCATTCCATTACCGCAGTCGTCGAACAGCTGGAAGTACACCATGACCTCGACGCCCGACGAAAATCCTTCGGCGACGGTCTGCCACACGAACGCCGATTGCTCCGCCGTCGTGACGCGGCCGGGGCTGGACGGGTCCCAGCAGGGACCCGGGTACTCGGATCCGACCGGCGCGCCGAACTCGGTCACCCAGATCGGCTTCGGCGGAATCCCGCGCTCGGACAGGATGCTGCGCGCTCGTGCTGGGGGAACCGTCAAGTAAGGCACCTGCGTGTACCAGTGCCAGGCGGCCGCGTCGAAGTAGTAGTCGTAGCGGGCCGGCAGGGGCGACGCGGCGGCGCGCGCGCCGAGCGCATCGGCGAACTGCTCGTACCACGGACCGGCGTTGGCGTCGTTGGCGATCCCGCCGTGAATGATGACCGCGTCCGGATCGCGCCACTTGGCGGCCAGGTAGGCGGACTCCAGGTAGCGGACGAAGTCCGCCGGCGTGCCGTGCCAGAAGTGCGACAGGTTGGGCTCGTTGCCGATCTCCCAGTGCCGAACGCCGGATCCGGCGAGCCAGCCCCGGGTCTGGGAGTAGGCGCCGCCGGGCCGGTAGCGGTCAACGGTCGCCGCGACGAAGCGTGCCCATGTGTTGGCCGGATTGATCTGCGCCGCGAGGGCCGGGTCGTCGGTCGGCTTGCCGTCGCCGGTCAGGAA
>JBJYWW010000225.1:0-8171 GCA_046259645.1 Anaerolineae bacterium | reverse complement strand
CCGCTCCACACCGCCTACGCCGCCGAAGGCTGCTCCGGAAGGGTCGAGTCGACCACCTTTCCGTCGGCCATGGTGATCCGGTAGTCGAACTGCCCCTCGTCGACCCGCACGTGGCTGATCAGGAACACCTGGTCGAAGCTGTCCGCGATCTCGCCCTCCGTCAAGAGGCTGATCAACGCCGCCGCCCGCTCCTCGTCGAACGCCCCCAGCGGCTCATCGAGGAACAAGAACCCCGGCCGTGCGCCGCGCTCCTCGGGCAGCGTGGCCAGGGCGAACGCCAGCCGTAGCGTAAGGGACATCTGGTCGCGCGCTCCGCCGCTGAAGATGGCCTTCTGGCGCCACGCCCCGGCCCGCTCGTCGTAGACCTCGATGCGGTAGTCGTCGCTCAGCTGCACGTCGAAGTAACGGCCCTGAGTGAGAAGCGGCAGCAACCCGCGCATGTGCTCTATGGTCTGCGGCAGGACCCGCCGGATGACGTTCCTGCCAGCCTGGTTGGCGATGTCCGCTGCGTAGCGTCTGACCGCCAGCGCATGCATCGCGCTGTCGCGCTCGGCCGCCGTCGCTTCGGCGTCGAGATGCTCGCCCTCGAGCCCTAGCTCGCGCGCCAGGCGGTCCGAGACGCCGATAGCCGCTGTCAGCTCGGAGTGCACCGCGTCGCGCTTGGTCGCGATCGCGGCGGACGGCTCAGGGGTCATGCGCTCCAGAAGGTCCGCGGCCGCCTCCAGCGCGGCAGGGGTCGCACGGGCGGCGCCTGACGAGGATGTCGCCCGGGCCGCCTCCAGCGCGGCAGGGGTCGCCTGGGCCGCCTCCGCCGAGGGTGTCGCCCGGGCGGCGTCGGCCGAGGGCATCGCCCGGGCGGCGTCGGCCGAGGGCATCACGGGCTCGAGCGCTTCAGCCACGTTGAGGCGAGCCAGGCGCTCGGCTAGCGAGCCGAAGTCCGCATCGAACGCTCGCTCGTTGGCTCCGAGCGCGCCGGCCATGCTTCCGGCGCGCGCTGCCGCCTGCTCGGCCCCCGAGCGCACGGCGTCGCCGCCGGCTATCTTGTACGCGTCTGCGAGCGCCGCGGCAGCCGCGTCCCAGCCCTCGTCGTCGAGGTCTTGTGACCACTCGCCGATGGCGAGCCCGTCTGCGGCGGCGGTCCACCCACGCTCCGCCTGTGCCCAGCGCTCGGCCGCGGTGCGCCGAGCATCCGCCGCCCGCCGCGCCAGCTCTTGCTCCTGCCTGGCGGTCTCCCTCGCGGTCTTGAGCGCCTCACGCAGGGCCCCTAGCTCTCGCTCCAGGACGGCGGGGTCGCGAGTCACGCTCAACGTCCGTGCCTGATCCTCGAGCTGTGGCGCACGGCGCTCTAGCAGGCCTGCGAGGCGCGCGGCGCGGGTCGCCTGCGAGTCGCGCTCATCGCCAAGGGCCGCCGCGTCCACGCGCCCACTGCGTCGGGCTAGCTCCGACTGCCGCTCAGCCAGCGTGGCCGCCTCGGCCGTGGTGAGCGCCGCCATCTCTCGGGCCGCCGCCATGGCGCGAGTCACGTCCTCGCGCGTTCGTTCGCCCAACCGTGCGTCGATGTGCTCCAACGCAGCAAGCGCTCGCTCAGCCGTCGACGGCGCGATGGCGTTCAGCTCCCGCAGGCGCTGCCGGGCGCCCTCCTCCCGTTGTGAGTGCCGCAGGATCTCGTGCCCGCGGAGCGCATCTGCGGCCTCCAGCCGCCCCAGCTCCACTGCCAGCCCCTCGATGTGCCGCGACGCCACGAGCCAGCGCCACGCGAGCAGGGCCGACACGGCGATAGCCGCCGCCATCAGGGCCACCTGCAGCATGCCGTCGGCGAGCAGGCTCCCTGTTAGGAGCGCCACGGCAATGACGGCGGCGGCGCCCGACTGGAGGTACCTCGCCCTGGCGGCGTCCTCGCGCGCGTGCCGCGCGGCAGCAACGTCATCGGCGCGGCCGGACGCTAGCCCCTGCGCCGCCAGGGCGTCCTGCGCGTCGAGCAGGTCGCGCATGGCGTCGCGCACGTCGAAGGCACGCGCGTCGCCCGCGAGCTCCTCCATCGCGGTTACCAGGTCACGGCCCCTGGCACGGGCGTCGGCCAGGCCCTGCCTCGCCTCGTTCAAGCTCTCGCGGTCACGCGCCACCTCGACCAGCCGCTGGTCGGCAGCACTCACGGCCTCCAGAAGCCGCTCGCGCTCGGCCGCCAGCCGCACCAGGCACTCGTGGCGCCGCGCCAGCCGACCGATCGCCTTGCCCCGCTCAACGATACGCAGCTCCTCGTCGCGCGCGGCCTTGGCGGCGTCCTGAAGGCTCTGCAGCCTCGCTGCCTCGGTCTCCGACCCGAGCGCCAGATCTCGCGCGGTCCGGGCCTCCCGCAGAAACGTCGCCGCGGCCAGCGCTCGTTCGGCATCGGCCGCGCGAGCGCGAAGGGCCTCCGCGCTCTTGCGGGCGTCGGCGAGCTCGCTTCGGGCGCCCTCCAAGTCGCCGAGACGCACCGACAAGTCCCGCAGCTCGTCGCGGGCCGTCGCCCGCTCGTGGGCTGCCGCCAGCGACGCGTGCTCCGTCCGCAGGTCCGGAATGGACGCCTGCAGCTCCGCCAGCTCGGCGCGCCGATCGAGCCTCAGCACCGCTGCCTCGTCGCCGTGGCGGACCTTGAGCTGGTCGGCGATCTCCAGCAGGCGATCGAGGTTGAAGAGCCGCATGAGGCTCTGCTCGCGCTGCGCGCGGCTCATGCCCTCGAGCTTCTCGAGCTTCTTCTGCTCGACGAAGCACGTGTCGAGCAGCGCGTCGCCGTCCAGTCCTAGCTCGGACTCCACGCGCTCGTTGACGACCCGATTGCCGCGCACCTCCTCTACGGACCCATCGGGCGCCACCACGTCCAGCTCCCATGTGTTGGGCCGGCCGCGCCTGACCACGCGCCGCAAGCTGAGCACGCGCGGTGAGGCGCCGGACGACACCTCCACGTCCAGCTCCACGCGCGCCTCGTCCGTCCCGTAGCGGATCACGTCATCGAGTCGCGCATGGCCCGACCCGCTGGCCAGCGGACGCCCGAAGAGGGCGAAGAAGACAGCCTCGAACAGCGTCGACTTGCCGGCCTCGTTGAGCCCGCGGACCAGGATTCGCCCGCGGCGGGGCAGGCGCAGGTCGATGGACTCGAGCTGCTTGAAGTCGGTGGCTGCGACGCGCCTGATGAGGATCACGCCGGGCAGTCTAGCCCAGCACCGGTGCGCGCGGCAACGAGATAGCCAGGCACGGACGAGGTGCGCGCCTAGCCCAGCTCCCGTACGCGCGGCAACGAGACGGCCTGGCGGCCGCGGCGATTGAGTCCGCGATGGCGCCCTATGCTCGATGGCGCCCTACAGGCGGCTGTGCCGTATGCGAGCTGGCGCCCTAAGCGCGCTGTGGGACGATGGGGAAGTGGATGTAGTAGCGATCAGGCCGCGGTGTCGGCGACGGGTAGGGCGATGTCGGCGACGGGCGCGGGGGCGGCACGGTCGGATAGCCGGTCGGGCGCTTGGTCGGCGTCGGCTCGTTGGGGTCGCGCGTCGGCGTCGCGGTCCGCGTCGGCATGTTGATGGGTGGCGTGGCGGTCGGTCCCTCCGCACCTGGCTCGAATCGGGCGAGGCCCCAGCCCTCGGTGCCTACCCACACGCTCCCGTCAGGCGCAACTCGAACCACCGACAGGTCGTTGGACGGGATCCCGTGGCTCCGCGCGAGCAGCCTCGACCACGCGCTGCCTTGCTTGACGTAGAGCCCACCTAGGCCGTGATCGCTCGGCCAGTTGTCAGGGTTCACCGACGTTCGCGCCGCGCCCCCTCGCGAGGTGGCGACCCACAACCGGCCGTCCGTGTCGAGCGCCACCGACGACACTAGCCCGGCCAGGTCGAGGACCTGGTGGCTCCACGCGCTGCCGTTCCACGTGTTGACGACCGCGGGCCAGTACGGCTTGGTCGCCACCAGAGACGCGGCGTCCATGTCCGACGTGCCGTACGCGCCGGCCCAAACGGTGCCGTTCGGCCCCCCGGCGATCGTCACGATCTCCGCGTCGATGTCACCCGCATCATAGCTCTCTAAGCCGTCGCTGGTGTCGTACTTGGTCCAGGCGCCGGACCCCAAGGACAGCATGCTCACGCCGCCCTTCGCCCATTGACCAATCGGGCCGCCCGTCTCGCTGTCGTTCAGCTGGTGTGTGCTGCCGACCCAGACACGACGCCGATCGCAGTCGGTGGCGATCGCGCCCGCATTGGCCGAGGCCACCTGCGGGAAGCGATGAGGTTGCCACGTGTCGTCACCCGTGCTGTGAATGGACCCGCCCGTCTGGAGCGCGTATACGCCCGAACCCCGGTGGTCCCAGTTGTTGCCCGTCGTCAGCCACAGCTCGTCGTCGCAGCCGTCGGCCAAGGCGGAGACACCGCCGCGACCGAGCTCGTCCCCGCTGGCGCTGTTGCCAGCCGGCCGCGCCGTCCACTGGCTCCCGTCGAACACGCTCAGACCGCCGTCCACGAACCGCTTGGACGATCCGTCCCACTGGGTCTGGGCGCTACCGACCCACACCTCGTCGCCTCGGAGGAGCAGCGCTTGCACGTTGTCGCCGCTGAGGCCGGTCCATGGCGGGGCTCCGTTGCCGTCCGTCGAGAGCGTGTCGTACGTCGTCCAGTTGTCGTCGCCCACGCCGGGCGTGCCGGCGTCGTCCAGCGCCGCTAGTCCTGCGCCGAACAGCCTCGCGCCAACCGAGCCGAGTCGGCTGCCGGTGCCGACCAGCACGTCCCCCGACCAGCGGCTGCCGACCGCCCCGAACGCGATGTCAGTGATGAAGTTGCTCGGCGGCGCGTGGTTGGTGCGCAGCGGCTCCTTGACGTCGATGGTCGCGCCGGCGGCTTCGATCTCGTGCACGCCTCCGGCGATGCCGCGGTCGATTCCCGCGCCGGCCCAGATGGATCCGCCGACCTGCGCCACTGCCTGGATTCTGTCCCGGCTGAGGCCGTCGGCCATGGTGAGCGGGGCACCGCGCATGAAGTTCCAGACGTCGTCGTTGCGATTGGCGAGCGTGCCGTTGTGATCGAAGACGGCGATTCCCTCGTCGCGCGTGGCCAGCCAGACCGTGTTCGTGAGATCGGGGTCGCTCACGTCCCCGAACGCGAAGTCGAGCACGAAGCCGCTTCCCTCGCCGCGCGGCGGGATCACGTGCGCGCTCGGATCGGTTGGGAGCTGGCCGCGAGTCGGATCGAAGTGGATCAGGCCGCGGCCGCCGTCGGCTGCCCAGCCGCGCCCGCGCGAGTCGATGCGGATCCGGTTCACGGTGCATGTCACGGTAAGCTCCAGCAGCTCGCAGCTGGAGCCGCGCCACGTGTCATCGGCCGGGTCCGTGGTCCCGTGCGTGTCCAGGAAGCTCATGCCGCCGTGAACGCGCTGCAACACCTGCGGCGCCTCGGGGTCAGCCGGGTCCTCATAGCGCCAGTGCGGCGAGGTGCCGATCCACAGGTTGCCCTCCTCGGTGACGGCGAGAGCGTTGATCGTGTCGGAGACGAGCCCCGGTTCATCGGTTCCGTCCGGCAGCTCGATGTAGGTGTCCTCGAACGTGGCGATCGGCGCCCACGTGTCGTCGCTGACGGACTCCGTGCCCTTGGTGTCAAGCCGTCCGAGCCCGCCGCCCGACCAATCGCCCGTCACGATGTCGCGCGACTGGCGTCCGCCGACGTACACCAGGTCGCCGTACACCGCGACGGCGCGCACTTCGTCCGACGGCATGCCGTAGGAGTTGTCCACCGTATACGTGAGCCAGTAGTCGTCGCTGGTGTACTTAGTGCCGTGGTCGTCGTAGACGGTCAGCCCGCTGTCGGTGGCCAGCCACAGGCGGCCGTCGTCGTCGGCCGCGATGTCGTAGACGGTGTTGCCGCCGATCGGGTCCTGGGGCTTCAGGAACTGCGCGTACTCTCCGGTCGCCGTGTCCCAGCGGACTAGCCCGCCGGACCGCGTGCCGGCCCAGAGCGCACCTCCGTGCTCCAGGAGCACCAGCACGTCGTCGCCGTTGGCGAACGTCGTCCACCGCCCATCGAGAGCAGCCGGGGCGACTTGAGCCGTTACCGGCGCGGGGCTGCGGCCCGACGTCAGCGCCAGCGCCAACGCGACGCTGGCAACGACCGCCAGCCCTGCGACGCGCCTACCCGCGCTGCCCCGGTCCTGCCATGGAGCGCGGCGAGAGGCCCGGGCGATCCGGTTCGGCGAGTCGAATGACGTCTTGGGCTGGCGGGGCTGCTTGATCATGGCGTCGCATCCACTCCCCGCGGCCTTGGCAAGCCGCGGTCTCCTTGGGCACCTCGTGCTCTCCGGGGCAGTGCGCATCGTACCGGGATCGCCGCCGGAATTCGCGGTTAACGGTAGCACCGTGGACGTCAAAGCACAGCGACGCGGGACACCGCTGGCGCAAGCATCTCGGTCGCAGCCTGAAGAGTATGACGCACGAAGGCGCGCGTCGTCACGGGCGACCCTGTGCGAGCCCTCGCCGCCGTTCAAGCTTCGACGGCGGCCGCATGCGCGGCGTGCCGGCGCCTGACCGCCAGCGCGTCCGTCCAGCCGCACAGCCGGCCACAGCCGTCCAGCCGCACTAGGCAAATGACGGCGCGTTGTATAGCATCATGCGGTGTCGGCACTCCCAGCGCAGGCTGACGGTGTGCCGACGAATGCGCAACAGTCCCCGGCCGGAAGCGCGAGGCTCGGACCAGCTGCTGCTGGGCGGCCTTGCAGCCCGCACCGGCGCACAGGAGGAGACCGCAAAGTGGATATCGGCGGAATGCTGCAACGCACGATCCGCGCAGCGATGTTGGATGGCGACCTCTACGAAGAGGTAGAGCACGACAACACCCTTGATCGCGAGGCTCTCACCGTGGTGATCATCGCGGCGATCCTAGACGCGGTCGGCTTGGTGATCGCTCGCTACATGAGCCCTGAAGGCGTCGCGCCAGTTCGCGCCCTGCTCCTGAGCGCGTACATGATCTTCGGCGGGATCTTCGTCTACTTCCTGTGGGCCGGCCTCACGTACATGCTCGGGGTCGGCTGGTTCGGCGGCAGCGCCGACGTGTACCAGCTACGACGGACCCTCGGCTACGCGCAGGGACCTCGCGCCCTCGGGCTTTTCGTGTTCCTACCCGTAGTCGGGATACCGCTCAACATCCTGTCGCTGCTCTGGTCGCTGGTTGCCGGCATCGTCGCCGTGCGCCACGCACTCGATGTATCGTGGAGCAGGACGCTGGCTGTCGTCGTGATCGGCTGGGGCGTCGCAATCATGATGTTCATGTTCGCCGGCTTCCTGCTGGGCTTCCAGACGATCCTGCTGCTGATTCTGTAGGTCCTGGGCCGGTCCCGGCGCCCGGCAGCGATGCGACAGACTCGAGCGGGATGTCAACGCCCGGACCGAGCGGCCAGCGGCCAGCGAGTCCACGTACGCAGACTAGTCTCAGAGATCCGCGTTCGGCGCCAGCCGCAGCAGCAAGCGAGGTCAAGTCCACGGCCGTGGACGCCCCGATCGCCGTCGGCGCGGTCTCCGCGCGGAGCGTGGCTGCCGCGCCCAGCGAGGTTGAGTCTACGTACGCAGACTAGTCTTAGCGGTGCGCGTCCAGAGACGGTCGTAGGTTGGCCCTGACCACCAGCGGGCGTCCGAACGCCCTCTCGAACACCTTGCTGTTGCCTTCGGCTCCCCAGAGCTCGAGGTGGCACTCGTCGGCGCAAGCCAGCTCTAGAGCGATCGTGCCGTCAGGCAGCTCGCGCAGCGCGGCCCCCGAGACCAGCCCAGCGTGACTGCGGTCGAGGTTCTCGGCGAGGCGCAGGAACACGGCCAACGGGCGCACGACGCGGCGCGACTTCTTGCCGAGCGACGCGAACTCCGGGCGCTGCTTGCGCGGATACCCTTTGCGGTGGAATCGCGCAATGGCCGCAACGGTCTCGATCTCGGTCTGATCGAATCCGAGCAGGTCGGCGTTGCGGATGAGGTAGTAGGTATGCCGATGATGATCTGTGTACGACAGCAATGCGCCGATGTCGTGCAGCATCGCCGCGTGACCCAGCAGCTCGCGCTCGCGCTCCCCGTACTTGTGGAGGCGGAGCTCGCGCGCGCTGTCGAACAGGCCCGTGGCAAGGCCGGCAACGGCGCGTGCGTGCGGCTCGTCGAATCCGCACGCCCGTCCCAGGCGTAGGAC
>JBJYWW010000224.1:0-4875 GCA_046259645.1 Anaerolineae bacterium | reverse complement strand
TGGTGCGCATCGGTCATGCCGGGACGAACATTATGTTGAGTGAGGGAGTAGCCTCAGCTGTCAGTAATCGCTCGAGCCGCCTGCCGGGCTTCTTCCGGCTGTCGCTGGCGGAACGACGCGAGGCGGTGGCGCGTTGGGCGGATCTCACGCCCGGCCAGTCCGCCCTGCTGGAGCGCGGACTGACGGCGACGCAGGCCGACACGCTCGTCGAGAACGCCGTAGGCGTGTTCTCGCTCCCGTTGGGGGTGGCGACCAACTTCACGATAAGCGGCCGCGACGTGCTCGTGCCCATGGCCGTCGAGGAGCCGTCAGTGATCGCGGCTGCCAGCCACGGTGCGCTGATGGCCCGACGCGCCGGCGGCTTCGCGACCGACGCCGACGATCCGGTCATGATCGGCCAGGTGCACCTGCTTGACATCGCCGACGAGCGCATGAACGCGGCGGTGGGCGCCGTCGACCAGGCGCGCGACGAGATCCTGGCGCTTGCCAACTCGCGCAGCAGGTCGCTGCCCGCCCTTGGCGGCGGGGCCAAGGACGTCGAGACGCGAGTGCTGTCCGACACCGGCGTCGGAGTGGTGCTCGTCGTCCATCTGCTGTTCGACACACGGGACGCAATGGGCGCGAACGCGGTGAACACCGCGTGCGAGACAATCGCGCCGCTGCTCGAGCGGCTGACCGGCGGACGTGCGCTGATGCGCATCCTGTCCAACCTGGCCGACCATCGCGTGGCCCGATCCCGCTGCCGCGTGCCGGCGGCCGCGCTGGAGCGCGACGGCGTTCCCGGCGGCGAGGTGGCCCGGCGCATCGTCGAGGCCAACGCGGTGGCCGTCGCCGACCCGTACCGCGCCGCGACGCACAACAAGGGCATCATGAACGGTGTCGATCCCGTGGTAATCGCCACCGGCAACGACTGGCGGGGCGCCGAGGCGGGAGCCCACGCCTACGCCGCCCGGAGCGGAGCCTACAGGGCGCTTACCGACTGGCGCCTCGACGACAATGGTGATCTGTGCGGCTCGATAGAGCTGCCGCTGTCCCTCGGGACCGTCGGGGGCACTACGCGCAGCCACCCCACCGCCGCGGTGAGCCTGAAGATCCTCGGCATCACGAGCTCGCGCGAGCTCGCCGGAGTGGCGGCCAGCGTCGGCTTGGCTCAGAACCTCTCGGCGCTGCGCGCACTGGTGACAGAGGGCATTCAACCGGGGCACATGGCGCTCCACGCGCGGCAGGTCGCCGTTGCCGCGGGAGCGTCAGGCGAGATGGCGGTTCGCATCGCCGAGCAGCTGGTGGCTGAGGGCGAGATCCGCACGGCCCGCGCCAAGGAGCTCGTCGCCGCGCTGGCGTAGCGCTCTGGCGGGGCGACCGTCACCCCAGGCCGGCCCTCTCCCGCGGCAGCCCACCGCGCCGTGGGTTGCGTCTACAGGTCGAGCGCGAGCCTGTCGAGTGTGCGCACGTGCCGGAACCCGGCCCGGCGCAACGCGCTCTCGGCGCCGATCTCGCGATCGTCGATCTCCGCCTGCACCTCTCGCGGGGCCTGCCGTGCCAGCTGGATCAGCGCCGCGTTGATTAGGGGCGCTTCGACTCGACCGCGCCAGAGCGGGTCGGCGACGACATCGAGCAGGTGCATCGGCTCGCGCTCCGACGACCGGGCCACCGCCACCCCGCGGTAGCTGCCGGCCTCGACCGCAGCGAAGCGGAAGTGCCTGTTCATCCTCAGCCAGTCGTCGAACATGCTCCTGGCGTCGGAGCGCCGGGACGCGACGCGCACCAAGCCCGGATGGGTGGCGGCTCCGTCCTCGCCGGCGCGCGTGAGCAGCCGTCGGACCATGTGGGCCTCGCCCCGTCCCCATTCCACCACCGCGAATCCGCGTGCCGGCTCGGAGAGCCGCACCGCGGCAGAGGCGTCGCGCAGCCGGAACTTCGCCGTCGCCTGGAGCCTCCTGAACCCCAGGTCGCCGTACAGCGTCTGTCCGGCCTCGTTGTCGGTCCGCACCTGCAGCTGCAGCTGCCGGGCGCCCCGCCGCCGGGCGTCATCGATCACCGCGCCCATGAGGCGCCGGCCGATGCCGCGCCGTCGATGGTCGGGGTGCGTCACCACGTTGGCCACCTGCCACACGTCTTCCGTGGAGCGCATCAGGCTCGCGTTGGCGACGAGCACACCGTCCTCGTGCCACACGTAGCCGGCCAAGCCGGCTGCGGCCGGCGGGAAGACCTTCATCACGAACGACAGCAGCGGGCCCGCCGCCGACAGCCCTCCCATCTCGTCGAGCCAGCGTCGGTCACGCTCCTCTAGCTCGTCCTGGAAGCCGTCCTGCAGGAGGCTGATCACCGCCCGCAGATCACGCCCGGGCTCGAACCGACTGGCCCCGGAAAGCGGCGGCTTGCGCTCCAGGATCGCGCTGAGACCGGTCACGATCGGCTTTGCGCCCTATTCGACGTCGGCTTCTTCGGCATCGACGCTGGGCGGCGCGACCACCTCGTCGACGTCATCGGCCTCCCAGGAGATGATCCACGCGCACAGCCCCGCGAGCAGCACGGTCGCCGCCGCGAGCCAGAACCACTGGCTGGCGGACAGCGACACGTCACGAGCCGACCACGCCAGGATCACGAGCATGCCGACAGCCAGGACAGCCCATGCCGTCAGGTTCGGGTGAGTCTCGATCTGCGCTCTCACGCGTGGTGCCTCCTCGGTTTGTCAGGAATCGGTCCGTGCCGCCAGATCGGTCCGTGCCGCCAGATCGCGCCACGCGGCCTCCAGCTGCCGTGAGGTGGCGTCGCCGGTGCCCGAGTTGTCGATCACGACGTCGGCGAGAGCGAGCTGCGCCGCGGCGCTGGGCGACGCGGACATCCTCCGCTCCGCCTCGTCGGGCGCCCAGCCGCGCTGGATCAAGCGCCCGCGCCTCTCACGGCGGTCGCACGCCACCAGCCAGATCTCGTCGAACCTCTCGCCCAGCCCGCTCTCGATGAGCTTCACTGCTTCTACCACGGCCACCGGCTCGACGACCTGGGCCAGCCACGCGTCGACCTCCGCCGACACCGCCGGATGCAGTATTCGCTCCAGGTCGGCGAGAGCGCGCTCGTCGGCGAACACGATCGCGGCCACCGCCGTGCGGTCGACCTGCCCCGCCGCACCGAGCACGTCGTCGCCGAAACGAGCACGGACCGCGGCGATCACGTCCCGGTCCGACGCCAGGAGGTCGTGGACCAAGTCATCGGCGTCCAGGACCGCCGCGCCGTGCCGGGCCAGCCACTCGGCCACCGAGCTCTTGCCGGCGCCTACCGCGCCTGTCAGGCCTATCGTCCGCGCTGCGCCCACACGGCGATTCTAGCCCACGCGCGATCGCTTGTCACGATGGTTGGGGCAGCGCTTTCGGCATGACACCGGGCCGTTCGAGCACTTGTCAGCGTCTTGCCGCAATGTTAGACTTCGGCCATGCCTCAGCTGATTCGCGCGGGCGGCCGTACGAAGCGTAGCCGGAGTCGACAAGCCGCTCGCGCCCTCTTTTTGGCCGCGGCGGCGTTGGTGGCGCTGACTACGTTGGCGGCCGGAGTAGCTACACCGCCGGGCCCACAGCCGGTGGCCATGGCGCAGGCGACGTCGCGAGTCAGCGTCGAGCCCGAGGTCAACCCGGCGCCGCTCGGCGCGGAGCTCGACGTCTTCATCTTCATCGAGGATGCCGACGACCTCGCGGCTTTCCAGTTCACGCTTGACTACGACGACGCCTACCTCGAGTACGTCAGCACCGACCTGGGGCCGATCCTCGGCACGAGGGCTCGCCCTGCCGCAGGGCAGCCTGCCTGGCGCGGAGGGCGCCGGCGACCTCGCAATCGTGCGGTTCAAGACGCTCGCGCTTGGCGATACGGAGCTCGATCTCACCGAGGTCCTGCTCGAGACGTCGGACACGACTCGCACGGAGGTCGAAGGCGTCGATGAGACGCTGACGATCACCGACGCCGAGCCTACTCCCACGGGTCCGGCCGAGACGCCGGCTACCCCGGGATCGGCGACGGCCACCCCGGGGCCGACGGACCAGTACCTGCTCCACGTGCCGCGCGTCGACAGGGGCTAGCGCCATGAAGCCCGGCCGGCCCGGCAAGCTGGCTGCGTCGGCCGCCATCGCCGCGGGGGCGCTCGCGTTCGCGGCGCCGGCATTCGCCCAAGACGCAGCCGAGCCGTCGATCAGGCTGGCGCCCGAGGCCATCACCCTGACGGGCGGTCCGGGCGTCATCGAGGTCGCGGTCGAAGGCGCGCCCGAGATCCGCGGCTACGACTTCGAGCTCACGTTCGACCACACGCTGGTGATGGTCACCGCGGTGGCCGACGGAGACTTCCTGTCACAGTCGGGGCTCGACGTCGCCTTCGAGCCTCGTCTAGGCAGCCCCGGACGGCTCACGGTGCACGCCGAGCTGAAGGACTATCAAGACGCGGTCGAAGGCGCGGGCAGCGAGTCGAGCGGCGAGGAGGCAGGCACCGCGGGGTCGGTCGGCTCGGGTGTAGCCAGCGGCTACCCTGGGAGCGCCGCCGATCCGGAGCCAAGCGGGTCGGGCGTGCTGGCCCGGGTCACGCTGGTGCCCCTGTCGACCGGCGGCCCGGCGCCGCTGGGTCTGGCGAACGCGTCGCTCGTGGCTTTGGAGGGCGAGCTAGTCGCCGTGCCGCGCACGTCCGGCGGCGCGATCACGATCGCCGCGGTGCTGCCGGAGGCCGCGCAGACGGAGGCGGTGGCGCAGGCGACCGCGCTCGCGGAGTCGATGGCGGCCGAGAGCGGCTCCGGGGGCTGGTCGCCTGGCGATCTGCCCAGCTGGTCGGACCTCAGCGCGGAAGTGATATGGCTTGCCCTCTTTGCGCTGGCAGTGGGCTTCGTGCTCGTCGGCTGGTTC
>JBJYWW010000223.1:0-11291 GCA_046259645.1 Anaerolineae bacterium | reverse complement strand
GACGTGGCGGTGCCGGACGGCGACGTGATAACCGAGGCTGTCGACTGGGTGAGCCGGCAGGTTGCGGACGGTCGCAACGTGCTGGTTCACTGCGCCAAGGGCAGGGGCCGGTCGGCCACGGTGCTGGCCGCGTACTTGATGCGCGAGCACGGGCTGACGTTCGACGAGGCGCACCGGCTGCTCAAGTCGCGGCGGCGGCTGACCAAGCTCGAGGACCGGCACCGCGCCGTGCTCGAGCGTTGGATCGCCGGGCAGGCGACTCCGGGCGAAGGCCCATGAAGGTCGGACTCGTAACACCGTACGACTTCGCGCACGCGGGCGGCGTCCGCGAGCACATCAGCTGCCTCGATCGCTTGCTGCAGGACATGGGCCACGACGTGCGCATCCTGGCCCCCTCGACCGCGGGCCGCGACGGCTACGGCTCGAACGTGATCGTTGTCAGCGGGGCCGTGGTGCCGGTCCCGATCAGCGGCTCCGTCGCGCGCATCTCGCTCTCGCCCGCCGTATATCGGCGCGTCCGCTCCATCCTGCGGGACGAGGACTTCGACGTAGTGCACATCCACGAGCCGCTGACGCCGATCCTGCCGCTGGCGGTGCTACGGCACTCGCGCGCCGTCAACGTGGGCACCTTCCACGCGTATCGCGAGTCAAACGCCGGCTACCAGGTGGTCAAGCCGTTTCTGGACCCCTTCTTCGGCCGGCTCGACGGGCGCATCGCGGTGTCGCCGGCGGCGCGGGAGCTGATCGCCTCGTACTTCCCGGGGCGCTACACCATCATCCCCAACGGCATCGAGTTCGAGCGGTTCGCCGGCGACCACGTGCGGCCGTTCGAGCAGTACGACGATGGCCGATTGAACATCCTGTTCGTCGGGCGGCTGGAGGAGCGCAAGGGCTTCGAGTACCTGATCCGAGCCTTCAAGCAGATCAGGATCGCGGTGCCGTCGGTGCGCATGCTCGTGGTCGGGGCCTACGACAAGGACGACAAAGCGGACTACGTCCGCTACGCCCGGAAGCACGGGTTGCACGAGATCCGGTTCGTGGGTTACGTCTCGGCCGCCGACATACCGCGGTACTACCGCACGGCAGACGTCTTCTGCGCGCCGTCCACCGGGTTCGAGAGCTTCGGCATCGTGCTGCTGGAAGCGATGGCCGCCGGGACGCCGATCGTGGCGTCGGACATCATGGGCTATCGCGACGTGATGACCCACGAGCGCGAGGGGCTGTTGGTCACGCCAGCCGACGCGGATGACATCGCGGCAGCGCTCATCCGCCTCTTGCGTGACGAGCGCGAGCGGCGGAGGATGGGCGAGGAGGGGCGGGCGACGGCCAGTCGCTACGACTGGTCGCGTGTGGCGCGGCTGATCGAGGACTTCTACGTCGAGCTGCTGGAGAGCAGACGGTCGGGCACCGAGGCCCACGCCAAGGAAGAGCGCTCGTACAGGGAGCTGGTCAGCCGGGTGTCCAGCTGGCTCGATCCGCGCTAGGCCCCGCTCGCGGGGTGCCGGCGCAGAGCGATCAGCTCGCGGTAGTAGTCGACGGTCCGTTCAGCGACTACCGGCCAAGCGTAGCTCGCGGCCCTGGCGCTGCCCGACGCGGCAAGCCGTGCCCGGAGGGCGTCGTCGCGTAGCACTGCCACCAGCGCGTCGGCCAGTGCCGCGACATCGCCCGGCGGCCGGAGCAGCGCGTCGATGTCGCGGCGAGCCGCCTCGTCGTAGCCCGGGATGTCGGACGCCACGACCGGCGTGCCGGACGCCATGGCCTCGAGCAGCACGATCCCCAAGGCCTCGCCGCCCAGGGCCGGCGAGCAGTAGACGTCGGCGCCCGCGTAGTACCGCGGCAGGTCTGCCGCACCCACGTGCCCCTCGAACGCAACGCGCCCGCCGAGACCAAGGTCGGCGACGCGGTGCTCGGTGCGCGCACGCTGCGGGCCGTCGCCGACGACGACGAGGCGGCTGCCCGGGACAGCGGCAACGACGCGCGGCATCGCGTCGATCAGCGTTGACAGGCCCTTGCGCCGATCCAGCCGGCCAACGAAGAGCACCGTCGGGGCAGGACCGCCGCTCGGTCGCGGCGCCGGCGGCGGAAGCGGATCGACATGGGGGTTGAAGCGCTCGATGTCGACTCCGCACGGGATGACCCGGCAGTCGCCCGGCACGTAGGGCTCGAACGTCTCCAGCGCTCGGCGCGAGATGGCGACGCGGCCGTCGATGCGCTGGAGGTGTCGGCGGAACAGGCGTCGGAACGCGCTCGCGCCGCGGCTGGTCGTGCCGAAGCCGGCCGACAGGAACGTAACCACGTTGACGCTGCGGCTGTAGCGCAGGGCCCAGTAGGAGATCTCCGGCGGGAACAGCCCGTGGCAGTGCACGATGTCGAAACGCCCGGTCGCGAGGTGGCGCTTGACCTGCGCGGGCAGGCCCAGGCCGAGCGGGAGCGTGGCGAACGAGCCGTTCAGCGGCACCCTGACCGCGCGGCCGACGCGCGTGACAGGGACCGGCTCAGGCTCGGGCGCCGACGGGCTGGCCGGCAGCCCGGTGTGCCTGGTGGTTAGCACCTCCGCGCGATGTCCCTGCCGGCTAAGCGCGGCGGCCAGGTGCGCTACGTGCTCGCTGACGCCGGACGGATACGGGTGATACGCCGCTGACACCAGGCACACGGACAGCGGTCGGGGCGGATGCGCCTCGCCGTATGTGGAGTCGCCCATCGAGCGCATGATAGCAGCGCCACGTGGTTGGCGCTCGACACCCGCGCCGCAGTTGCCCGGAGCCGGTCCCGGCCGCGATAATGGAGGCGTGCCGCTCGCCTACCTCTATCGGGCAATGTCGGCCCTGGCACCGCGCATCCCGCGCCGTGTCGGGCTGTGGCTGTTCGGGCTGCCGGCGCCCCTCGTGGCCCGTCTCGCGCCATCGCGGCACGCGGTGCGCGACAACCTGCGCCACGTGCTTGGCGCCGACACTCCGGAGTCAGAGGTGAGACGCCTCGTTCCGCGGGTCTACCGGAACCAGCTGATGAACTACTTCGACATGTTCGCCGGTCCCGGCATGAGACCGGAGGAAGTGGAGCGCAGCGTGCGCCTGGTCGACGACGACGAGACGGCCGAGGCGCTCGCGGTCCTCGAGTCGGACGAGGGCTGCGTGGTCGTTGCGCCTCACGTGGGGAGCCTGGACCTGTCGGCCCGGTTGTTCACGTTGGTCGCCTCAGACGGCCTCGCCGTGGTCGAGCACCTCGCATCGGACCCGGTGTTTCAGGTGGTCTGCGACCTACGGCGGCAGGACGGCCTCGAGATCGTCTCGGCCGACCGCGCGGGCGTGGCCATACTCCGTGCGTTGCGCCGGGGGCACGTAGTGTTCCTGGCCGCCGACCGCGACACCACCGACAGCTCCGTGCCCGTAGACCTGTTCGGCCACCCGACGATGCTGCCCGACGGCTATGCGCAGCTGGCGCTGCGGACGGGCGCGCCCATCGTGGTAGCTGCGTCGGCGCGACGCCCCGGGGGGCAGCTCGAGATCCGATGTCGCGTCATCCGGACGCCGCCGGAGACGGGCGGCGAGGGTGACGGCAGCTACGGGGGCTCCGGGGCGACTGACTCACCCGGAGACGCGCAGCGCGAGCGTGCCGTTCGCGCGCTCATGCGACAGGTTCTGGGCTTCGTCGAGGAGCGCGTCCGCGAGGACCCGGATCAGTGGGTGCTGTTCACGCGTGTCTGGCCGGAGCCGATACCCGAGCAGCAATGAATCACGCGTCGTAGCGCCGACCGAAAACCTTGACTCCGGTCCGCGCGCTGGCATCATCGGCACGCGCGGCCCCTGCCGGATCGACTAGGCTGGCCGGCGCCTGTGCGGCCGCCTGCCGGTCGCGCGACCCGCGGTCATCCGGCCACGGGCTTCACGGAGGCACAGCCAGATGCGGATAGTCGTGGCGCTGGGCGGCAACGCGCTCCTGCAGCGCGGCCAGCCGATGAGCGCCGACATTCAGCGCGAGAACGTGCGGGTAGCAGCGCGGCAGCTGGCGCCGATCGCGCTTGAGCACGAGCTGGTAATCTCGCACGGCAACGGACCGCAGGTTGGGCTGCTGGCATTGCAGTCTGAGGCGTATGACCAAGTCGAGCCGTATCCGCTAGACGTTCTCGGTGCCCAGACGGAGGGGATGATCGGCTACATGATCGAGCAGGAGCTCGGCAACCTGCTCCCGTTCGAGCAGCCGCTGGCGACCATCCTCACGATGGTCGAGACCGACCCGGACGACCCGGAGTTCGGCAACCCCAGCAAGTTCATTGGCCCGGTCTATACCAAGGAGCAGGCGGAGGCGCTGGCGGCGGAGCGCGGCTGGGCAATCGCCGAGGACGGGGAGGCATGGCGGCGCGTCGTGCCGTCGCCGCGGCCGCAGCGGATCTTCCAGATAAGGCCGATCCGGTGGCTGCTGGAGAACGGCACGATCGTGATCTGCGCCGGCGGCGGCGGGATCCCCACGATGTACAAGCCGGGCGCCGACCGTGTCTTGGAGGGCGCCGAGGTGGTCATCGACAAGGACCTTGCCAGCGCCCTGCTGGCGCGGGACATCGAGGCCGACATGCTGATCATGGCGACTGACGTCGACGGCGTGTATGTGGACTACGGCACCCAGAACGCACGTAGGATCGACCGGGCTACACCCGAGGAGATGCGGGAGCTGCGCTTCGCCGCGGGGTCGATGCGACCCAAGGTCGAGGCGGCGTGCCAGTTCGTCGAGGAGACCGGTGGGGTGGCGGCCATCGGCTCGCTGGCCGAAGTCAGCGAGATCGTGGCCGGGCGGGCCGGCACTATCGTCGAGCCGGCGTGACGCCGCGCCGCGGCGGCGCGCTGCTCGCCGCGCGACCGCGGCAGGGCGGTGAGGCGGCGCCGGTCGGGCGGCGCGTGGGGCAGAGCATGTGGAGGCAGGCGATGCAGGCGGTGGATCTGAGCGCGCAGGCGCTGACAGGACTGGAGGAGCGCCTCGGGGCGCACAACTACAAGCCGTTGGACGTGGTCCTGGCGCGAGGCGAGGGCTGCTGGGTGTGGGACGTCGACGGCAACAGGTACCTCGACTGCCTGGCGGCATACAGCGCTGTTAACCAGGGGCACTGCCACCCGCGCTTGGCGGCGGTTGTGGCGCAGCAGGCGGGGCGCCTGGCGCTCGTGTCGCGCGCCTTCTACTCCGATCAGCTGGCCCTGTTCTACAAGGATGTGGCCGAGCTGACCGGGTTCGCGCGCACGCTACCCATGAACACCGGGGCGGAAGCCGTCGAGACCGCGATCAAGGCCGCGCGCAAGTGGGGCTACGAGGTCAAGGGCGTTCAGGCTGACGCGGCCGAGATCATCGTTTGCGAGGGCAACTTCCACGGACGCACGACCACGATCATCTCGGCGTCGGATGAGCCGCAGTATCGGGACGGCTTCGGTCCCTTCACGCCGGGCTTCAGGCTCGTGCCGTACGGCGACGCCGAGGCGATCGCCGACGCCATCAACGCGAACACGGTCGCGGTGCTGATGGAGCCCGTGCAGGGCGAGGCCGGGATCCGGATACCCCCGAAGGGCGCACTGGCGCGGATTCGCGAGCACTGCACGCGCGAGCGAGTGTTGCTGATCCTGGACGAGATCCAGTCGGGGCTGGGGCGCACCGGCCGGATGTTCGCGTGGCAGCACGAGGGCGCGCGGCCGGACGCGATGGTGCTGGGCAAGGCGCTGTCGGGCGGCATGTACCCGGTGTCGGTGTTCGTCTCCGACGACGAGGTGATGAGCGTGTTCCGGCCGGGCGATCACGGCTCGACCTACGGCGGCAACCCGCTCGGCGCGGCGGTGGCGCGCGAGGCCATTCGCGTGCTGCAGGACGAGGACCTGGTGGGCAACGCCGTGGCAATGGGTGAGCGGTTCGGCGCGCTGCTCTCGGGCTTCGACTACGGGTCCGTGAAGGAGATCAGGCGGATCGGGCTGTGGATCGGCATCGAGCTGCAGGAGAGCGCCGGCGGCGCGCGCCGCTATTGCGAGGCTCTTCGCGACCGTGGGATGCTATGCAAGGAGACCCACGCGCACACGATCCGCATCGCGCCGCCGCTCGTGATAGCGCCCGACGAGGTCGACTGGGCGATGGCGCAGCTGCGGTCGGTGTTCGACGACTTGGGCTAGCCGCCCGTCGACTACGCGGGTTGGCGGGCGTCACACGGGCCGCGGCACGCGCGGCGCGGCTGGGAGGCGGGCGATGACGGACCGCATCGGCATAGTGACGGGCGGCGGGGACAGCCCCGGGCTGAACACCGTCATCCGGTCGGTCGTGAAGGCCGCCGCGCTGCGCGGCTGGGAGACGATCGGCTTCGAGTTCAGCTTCGAGGGCATGCTTGAGCCGCCCAGCTATCGCCTGCTCGAGTACCAGATGATGGACAGCCTGCTGTTCCGCGGTGGCACCGTCCTCGGGACGCGCAACAGCGGCGTGTTCTCGGCCAAGCGCGGCCACGGCGACGTGCGGATCGTGCCCCCGGAGCTGATCGCCGAGGCTAAGTCGACGTTCGACGAGATGGGCTTGATGGCGCTTGTCTGCGTCGGCGGCGACGGCTCGCTCACGATTGCTCAGCAGCTGTTCGAGGCCGGCGTGCCGCTCGTCGGCGTGCCGAAGACCATCGACAACGACCTGGACGCGACGGCGGTGACGTTCGGCTTCGACTCGGCCGTCAGCTGCGCGGTCGATGCGCTCGACCGCCTGAGCACGACCGGCGAGAGCCACCGGCGGGTGATGGTCCTGGAGGTGATGGGCCGCTACAGCGGCTGGATCGCGACGATCGCCGGGATCGCAGGCGGTGCCGACGTGATCCTCATCCCGGAGATCCCTTTCGACATGGACATCGTCTGCGCCAAGGTGCTCGAGCGCGAGCGCGAGGGCAAGCACCACACCCTGGTGATCGTGGCGGAGGGCGCCCGGGAGAAGGGCGGTGACTACGTGACCACCGACGAGGGCGAGGACGACGCCGAGGAGCACCTAGGCGGAATCGGACCGCTCGTCACCGAGGAGATCCACCGCCGAACCGGGAAGGAATGCCGGTGCGTCGTGCTGGGGCACCTGCAACGCGGCGGCAGCCCGACGGCCGCCGATCGGCAGCTGTGCACGCGGTTCGGCGTCGGCGCGGTGGAGCTCATCGCCGCGGAGCTGTTCGGCTACATGGTGGCGCTGGATCCGCCCGAGATCGTGCCGGTGTTGATCAGTGACGCGATCGGCCGGACGCGCACGGTGCCGCCGGATGGCGAGCTGGTGCGCACCGCGCGGGCAGTGGGCAGCAGCTTCGGCGCCCAGCTGCCGCGCTCGCAACCGACTAGCTAGACCAGGGACCGGCGCGCAAGTCGCTTGAGAGAGACGGCGTCGGTCACTGTGGCACCCCCTTGTGACGGCTCGCGGCTAGTCGACCAACCAGTTGAGGGCCGTGCTGACCACGCCGACGACGACGGCGCCGATGATAGTCGGCACCGGGCCCGCAGAGTGCAGGCCGAGGCCCCAGACGTCCGACAGCCAGATGGTCAGCCAGAACAGCCCGATGTTGATCACCAGCGTGAACAGCCCGAACGTCAGGATAATGAGTGGCAGGCTGAGAAGCTTCACCACGGGCCTGAGGAGCGAGTTGATGAGCCAGAACACGGCTGTGATGGTGAGGAAGGCCAGCGTGTCGCCGTCGAAGGTCAGCCCGTCCACGAACCGCAGTGCGGCGTACAGGGCGATCGCGATGACGGCGTACTTGAGAAGCAGGCGGAAGACGACGCTCATGACGTGCCCCTTCCAGACGCCGCAGGCGCGGTGACGGCGCGCCTGCGGTCGACAATCTAGCACGCCGGGCGCGCCAGCGTCAATTGGCCGGCATCGCACCAGCCTGTTAGACTCGGCGGCCCGTGAGTGGCCGAGGAGGCGCCCAATGTACGACGCCGCGCGCCAGGTTCGCTCGGTGCCGTGGTGGGCCGTGCTGCAGCTAGGCGTCGCCGCGACAGCGCTCGGGGCGGTCTTGGTGCTGGGGCAGGAGCGGGGCCTGGCGAGCGCGGGGCTGGCGCGAAGCGTGGGCGCCTTGTACGTCCTGGTCGGAGTGGCCCTCCTTCTCAGCCTGGTGTCCAACAGACGCCGCTGGGGGTACAAGCTGGTCGGAGCCGCGGTGGGCATCGGCGCGGCCGCGCTAGTGGTGCCCGATTCGCTCGTCGTCGCGCGCCTGGAGCCGGGGACGGCCGTTCTCCTCCTCGGGGTGCAAGGCGTCATCCTCGGACTGGTTATCCTGGTGATGGGTGCCGAGGACCGCTGCTGGGCGCAGGTGGTGCTGGGGCTGCTGTGCGTCCTAGTCGGCGTCGCATCATTGCTCAACCGGTGGCTGGCGCCCGTGCCGGTTGCGCTATACCTGGGCTGGGCGTGCATCGGCTGCGGCGTGGTCGCCAGCCTACTCTCGCTTCGCTCGAGGTAGCTCGCCAGAGCGGTCGCCGTGCCCGGCGCAGCCAGGGACCGGCCGACGAGGCTGCTCTGCTCGAGCCAAGGCGAGGCGTGGTATACTCCTTGTAGAACGTTTGTGCGAGACGTCGACCCCCAACACTGCCTGCGCTTGCCGGGACTGAGCGGCCGGCGTTCTCCCCAGCCTGGCGCTCGCCAACACCGCGGCGGGCGCTGCGGCTGAGTCTTGCCCTTGCGGAAGTGGAAGAGGCGCGCGATGACTGCCCCGGACATCCTGCTGATACGCGGTGCCCAGGAACACAACCTGAAGAACATCGACGTCGAGTTGCCGCGGTTCAAGCTCGTGGTGATTACTGGCGTGTCGGGCAGCGGCAAGTCGTCGCTGGCCTTCGACACCTTGTATGCAGAGGGACAGCGGCGGTATGTCGAGTCGCTGTCGGCCTATGCCAGGCAGTTCATCGGCCAAATGGAGAAGCCCAAGGTCGATTACATCGGCGGGCTCAGCCCGGCCATCGCCATCGAGCAGAAGGCCGTCAGCAGGAACCCACGCTCCACGGTGGCGACGGTCACCGAGATCTACGACTATCTGCGCGTGCTGTACGCCCGGATCGGCACGCCCCACTGCCCGGAGTGCGGGCGCGAGGTCCGGGCTCAGTCGTCGCAGGAGATCGTCGATCGCGTCAGCGACCTTCCATCGGGAGAGGCGTTTCAGGTCCTGGCTCCGGTGGCGCGCAACAGAAAGGGCACGTTTCAGGAGACCTTCGAGCACGCCTTGACCGACGGCTTCAGCCGAGTGCGAGTGGACGGCTCGGTCCGGCGGCTCGACGAGCCGATCAAGCTGGACAAGAAGCGCAAGCACGACATCGACATCGTCGTGGACCGGCTGACGTCGGCCGATGCGGCGTCCCTCGAGCGGGACGAGTTCGTTTCGCGCCTGACCGACGCCGTCGAAACAGCGCTGGCGGAGGGCGAGGGCCTGGTGGTGATCGAGCGCGACGGGCATGACGACTGGATGCTGTCGGAGCGGAACGCCTGCCCCGACTGCGGGATCAGCTTCCCAGAGCTGACGCCGGCGTCGTTCAGCTTCAACTCACCAGTCGGCATGTGCCCGGAGTGCAACGGCCTCGGCACCAAGATCGAGTTCAACCCCGAGCGGTTCTACGACGCCGAGCTGAGCTTGCACGATGGGGGCGTTCGCACTTGGGGCGAGTTGAAGAAGAAGAGGAAGAGCGGGACCTACAAGATAGTCAAGCAGGTCGTGGAGCAGTTCGGCCACGACATGGACACGCCGTGGCGCCAGCTCTCCGAGGAGTGCCGGCAGGCGCTGCTCTACGGCGGGGTCCAGGCGACGTGGGAGTCCCAAAGCAGCCGGGCTTCCTGGCATGGCGAGTTCGAGACCGAGGGCACTGTGAACGCGACCCGCCGCCGCTACCACCAGACTCAGTCCGAAGGAGCGCGGCGCTGGTACACGCAGTTCATGAGCGAGCAGGAATGCGCGGTGTGCGGCGGCCAGAGGCTGCGACCGGAGAGCGCGGCCGTGACGGTCGGCGGACGGCCCATCCATGAGGTGACGTCCCTCAGCATCGAAGGCGCCCTGGGGTGGATCGACGCGCTTCTGCCAGAGCTCACGGCCGAGCAGCTGGAGATCGGCGAGGAGGTGGTCCGCGAGATCCGGGAGCGACTGAGCTTCTTGATGAACGTCGGCTTGCACTACCTGACCCTGGAGCGACCGGCGCGCACGCTGTCGGGTGGTGAGGGCCAGCGCATCCGGCTGGCCAGTCAGATCGGCTGCGGCCTGGTCGGCGTGCTGTACGTCCTCGACGAGCCGAGCATCGGTTTGCACGCGCGCGACAACCGCCGACTGCTCGACACGCTGGAGCGGCTGCGCGACATGGGCAACACGGTCGTGGTGGTCGAGCACGACGAGGAGACGATGCGCACCGCCGACTGGCTCGTCGACCTGGGACCCGGCGCCGGCGAGCACGGCGGGTGGGTCGTGGCCTCGGCCCCGCCCGACGATGTCATAGCCAACCCCGACTCTCTCACCGGGCAGTACCTGCGCGGCGAGCGCCAGGTCACGGCGCCGAACGGCCGCCGCACACCGGATGGAGACCGCTGGCTGGTCCTGGTCGGCGCGGCGGAGAACAACCTGAAGAAACTGGACGTGCGGTTCCCGCTCGGCCTGCTAACGTGCGTCACCGGGGTATCGGGCAGCGGCAAGTCGTCGCTCGTGGCGCAGACCCTCCATCCGGCGCTAGCGCGCGCTCTGCACCGGTCCGATCAGCCGTATGGCCGGCACGAGCGCATCGAGGGCCTGGAACACGTCGACAAGGTGATCAGCATCACGCAGTCGCCCATCGGTCGCACTCCGCGCTCCAACCCAGCGACCTACGTGCAGGTGTTGGGGCCCATTCGCGAGCTGTTCGCGGCAACTCAAGAGGCTCGGGCACGCGGCTACAAGCCGGGCCGGTTCAGCTTCAACGTCCGCGGCGGGCGCTGCGAGGCCTGCAAGGGGCACGGGCGCAAGCGGGTCGAGATGCACTTCCTGCCGGACGTGTGGGTCACCTGCAACGTATGCGGCGGCAAGCGCTTCAATCGCGAGACGCTACAGATGAAGTACAAGGGCAAGAGCATCGCCGACGTGCTCGACCTGGACGTCGAGTCCGCGCTCGAGTTCTTCGCCAACGTGCCGCGCGTGGCGCGCATACTGCAGACGCTGTCCGACGTCGGATTGGACTACGTCAAGCTCGGGCAGAGCGCGACCACGCTCTCGGGAGGCGAGGCCCAGCGAGTGAAGCTGGCCAAGGAGCTGGCGCGCGTCTCCACCGGCCACACCATGTACATCCTCGACGAGCCGACGACCGGGCTGCACT
>JBJYWW010000222.1:0-13547 GCA_046259645.1 Anaerolineae bacterium | reverse complement strand
CAGCCTGCCGTGGCAGGCGACCACACCCGACAACCTCGACATAGAACACGCCCGTCGCGTGCTGGACGAGGACCACTATGGCCTCGACGACGTCAAGGAGCGCATTCTCGAGTTCCTGGCCGTCTCGAAGCTCCGCAAGGAGCGCGGGTCGGTCGAGCACCCGTCCGAGGTGTCGGGCGCGATACTGGCGCTGGTGGGCCCGCCGGGCACCGGCAAGACCAGCCTCGGCCGGTCCGTGGCGCGCGCCCTGGGCCGCGAGTTCACGCGGATGAGCCTAGGGGGCTTGCGCGACGAGGCGGAGATTCGCGGACACCGCCGCACCTACATCGGCGCCATGCCGGGTCGGGTCATCCAGGGGCTCAAGCGCGCCGGCACCCGCAACCCGGTGTTCATGCTCGATGAGATCGACAAGGTCGGAGCGAGCTTCCGCGGCGATCCCGAGAGCGCGCTCCTCGAGGTGCTCGACCCGCAGCAGAACCACGAGTTCCGCGATCTCTACCTCGACGTGCCGTTCGACCTGTCTGACGTCCTGTTCATCGCCACGGGCAACGTTCTGGGGCAGATCTCGGGCCCGCTTCGCGACAGGATGGAGGTCATCGAGCTCGCGGGCTACACCGAGACGGACAAGGTCCACATCGCGGAGGGCTACCTGGTGCCGCGCCAGACCGCGGAGAACGGCCTGCGACCCGACGAACTGGTTCTCTCCGAGGACGCGCTCCGAACCATCGTTCGCGACTACACCCGCGAGGCCGGAGTGCGCGACCTTGAGCGCCAAATCGGTAAGATCGCGCGGAAGGTGGCGGTCCGGATCGCCGAGGGTGAGGCGGAATCGGTGATGGTCGACGCGCCCGACGTGTCGGGCTTCCTCGGCGCTCCCAGGTTCATTCGCGAGGCGGCCGAGCGGACCGAGGTGCCCGGGGTTGCGACCGGCTTGGCCTATACGCCCTATGGTGGCGACGTGCTGTTCGTCGAGGCGAGCGCTGCTCCCGGAGGCAAGGGCTTCACGGTGACCGGGCAGCTAGGTGACGTCATGCGCGAGAGCGCGCAGGCCGCTTTGGCTTATGTCCGCGCGAAGAGCGACGACCTGGGGCTGCCGCCGGCATTCTTCGCCGAGCACGACATCCACGTGCACGTGCCGGCCGGGGCCACGCCGAAGGACGGACCGTCGGCGGGCGTTACCATATCGACCGCCCTGGTCTCGCTGCTGACCGGCCGCCCCGTCAAGTCCGACGTCGGGATGACGGGCGAGATAACGCTGCGCGGCAAGGTGCTGCCGATCGGTGGCGTGAAGGAGAAGGTGCTGGCCGCGCATCGCGCTGGCCTGCGGACCGTGATTCTGCCGCGCCGCAACGAGCCCGACCTGGAGGACGTGCCCGAGGAGGTGCGCGACGAGATGACGTTCGTGCTCGTCGACATGATCGACGAGGTCTGGGACAGCGCGCTGACCGGCGAGGGGGACGGCGCCGCCGAGGGCGACGGCGAGGGGGAGGGCGAGGGCGACGGCGAGGGGGACGGCGCAGTCTAGCGCGGCGTGCGCAGCTGCGGGAACAGCACGACCTCGCGGATGTTGCCCGTTCCGGTGAGCAGCATCACCAGCCGATCCACACCGATGCCGAGCCCGGCCGTCGGCGGCATGCCGTGCATGAGCGCTTCCAGGAAGTCCTCGTCGACCGGGTGTGCCTCGGCGTCCCCGGCGGCGCGGTCGCGCGCCATCTCCGCGAAGCGCGCGCGCTGGTCCTGCGGGTCGTTGAGCTCGGTGAAGGCGTTGCCGAGCTCGAAGCCGCCCGCAAACGGCTCAAACCGCTCGACATAATCGGGCAGCCCCGGCTTGCGCTTCGCCAGAGGACTGAGCTCGACCGGGTAGTCCATCAGGAAGGTGGGCTGCTGCAGCGTGGGCTCCACCGTCTCGCTGAGCAGCTCATCGACCGTCTTCGCCCAGGTGGGCTGGGGATCGGCCTCAATCCCGGCGGCATCGATGGCGGCGCGGAGCTCGTCGAGGGTGCGGTGCTCGTCGATGTCGATGCCGGCGCTCTCGAGAATCGCGTCGCGCACAGTCAAGCGTCGCCACGGCGGCGCCAGGTCGATTGGCGAGCCGTCGACCACGGTCTCGGTGGAGCCGTTGATCTCGCGGGCGATGTGCGCCACCATCTCCTCGGTCAGCTCCATCATGTCGGTGTAGTCGGCGTAGGCCCAGTAGCACTCCATCTGGGTGAACTCGGGCAGGTGGGTGCGGTCGATGCCCTCATTGCGGAAGTCCTTAGCGATCTCGTACACCCGGTCGAACCCGCCGACGATAAGTCGCTTCATGTAGAGCTCGTCGGCGATGCGCAAGTACATGCGCTGGTCGAGCGCGTTGTAGTGCGTCGTGAACGGCTGAGCCGCTCCGCCGCCGTAGATAGGCTGTAGGACCGGCGTCTCGACTTCCATGAACCCACGCGCATCGAGGTAGTCGCGCATCGCGCGCAGCACGCGGGCGCGGGCCACGAAGCGCTCACGTGTCTCGTCGCTGTTCAGCAGGTCGAGATAGCGCTTGCGGAACCGTGTCTCGATGTCCTGTAGCCGATCGCCCTCCCACTTCGCCGAGGACGGGAGCAAGCTCTTGGCGAGCATCGCGATCTCGTCGACCGCGAGGCTGACCTCGCCCTTGCGGGTGCGGAACATGCCGCCGCGCGCTTGGACCAGGTCTCCGGAGTCGAAGTCGGCCTTGAACCTGTCGAACGCGACCTCGCCCATGCGATTGCGACGCAGGTGCAGCTGCACCTCGCCGCTGCGGTCGCGCAGATGGACGAACGCCGAGCCGCCCATCCCCCGCACGCCGCCCACCAGGCGCCCGGCCAGGACCACTCCCTCGGGGCCCTCCTCCTCACCGCCCGCCTCCAGCACCTCGAATTCCGCGGCTGCGTCCTCGGCCAGGTGCGTGCGCTCTGCGCGCGCCGGATAGGGATCGAAGCCGGCGGCGCGGAGCCTCGCGGCCTTCTCCTCGCGCGCCGCGACGAGCTGCGCCAGGCCGCCGAGATCGTCGCCGGCTGCGGCCTCGTCGCGCGTGGAGGCGCCGTCCGCCATCAGGCGATCTCGACGATCTTGAAGCTCAGCGTCTCGCCGTCGGGAGTCTCGTACGACGCGGTGTCGCCCACCTTCAGGCCGATGAGCGACCGACCGAGCAGCGACTGGTTGGAGATGAGGCCGGCGCGGGGATTGGCCTCCGCGGAGCCGACGATCCGGAACTGCTCCGGCGACCGCTTGCCCTTCTCGACGACCGTCACCTGTGACCCGATGGCCACCGCCTCGTTGCCGTTGGGCGACTCGATCACCTGCGCGCGACTGAGGACGTCCTCGAGATGCTGGATGCGTCCCTCGACGAAGGCCTGCTGGTCCTTCGCGTCGTCGTAGGCCGCGTTCTCGCGCAGGTCGCCGTCCTCCTTGGCCTCGCGGATCATCAGGGCCACCTCGGGGCGGCGCTCCTCGATGAGATAGCGGAGCTCCCGCTCGATGCTCTCGTAGCCTTCCTTGGTCACGTACACAACGTCGCCGTTCATCCGACGCTCCTTGTCGTAACATCGTCAATCGATGACGGGCCGCAGGGTGTGGAGACTCGCACGAGGCAAAAAACAAGAACCGCCGCGACCAGTGATCGTCGCGGCCGGCCCGTCTCGTCGCCGCGAATTATAGTCGTCGCCCCACTCGCGACAAAGGCCCCGCACGACGGTGCGCTGAGGCCGGCGCCGCAGCAGCGGTCTCAGCGCACCGTCGTCTATGCGTGTCTGGTTGTGGGTCTGCGCCCGGCGCCTTGGTGCCGGGCGCCTCGCCGAGCTGCCTGGGGCGGCGGCTCGGGGCCGGTGCCCCGGTGCAGCTACGGCGTCAGCCCGGACGAGCCGACAAGGCGGTGGTTGCGCGCCAGATAGGGCAGCACGGCGGTCGGCACGTTGCGCTCCACGCGGCCCACTCGGACCTGCGCAGCATCCGGGCCCGGGACGTTTGACGGGAAGTTGAGCAGAAGCCCCGTCTCCTTGGGCCCGTCGACGGCCACGCAGCCGCGGGCTTCCAGGCTCACCTCGGAGCCGGCGGGAACCGTGAACTCGGCCAGCTCGCCGGGCGAGACCGCCCCATCGGCAGTCGAGAACTGCAGGCAGCCGACGGCCGACTGGACGAACTTGAAGGTCGGTCCGCCGTCGTCCGTCCAGCCGTCCGGGGCGTCATCGTACCGCGGCTCGGCACCGTCCGTCTCGAAGTCGCCCACGCGGTCCACCATCCGGACGGCGTAGTCGAACTCGGCGTTGCCGCTCTCCATGTCAAGACCCAGGCCCATGATCGGGTCGTCGGCGCTGACGAGCAGGCGGGTCACGCTCTCGTCGATGTCGAAAGGCTGCCAGTAGCCGCCGTTGCTGAGGCTGTTGCCGGATAGCCCCAGGCCGGTGCCGGTCGGCCGCAGGTGCTGCACGAACCAACGGCCGTAGGCCTCCGTGTCGGACGTCCCGAGCGCGAGCACCCCGTCCCGACTGAACGCCATGCGGTCCCACACCCCGTCCTGGTTGAGGTCGAAGTAGACTCGCGCATCGGCGTCCTGCGCGATGCGCCGGGTTCCGCGCGTGTGGATCGCGAAGTCGAGGATCGTGTTGCCACGCTCGTCCTGGAACGTCCGCACGCCAGCGGCGATGATGTCCAGCGCTCCGGGCACGTCCTCGTCCACCGGATCGGTGCCGCCGAGGTGGAACACCTCGACTGGCGCGTCCACGTTGCAGGTGTTCGACAGCTGCTGCACCACCTTGTCGCCCGGTCCACCGAGCGTGAACTCCGCGTTGTCTTCACCAGTCGTGACGCAGCTGTGGTCCCGCGGCAGCGAGTGGAACGGCACGTTGACCTTGTCGCCGCCCGGAACCTCGTCACCGTTGCCGTCCACCTCGACGACGCTCACGTAGCCGTCGATCTCCTGCAGCGTGAACGGCGCCTCCTCGCGGACGGGATCGAAGCCGCGCAAGCCCCATACCTTGCGCATCTCGGCCGGGTCGGCCGTCAGCGTCACCTCGAGCTCGCCTGTCCAGCGCGGATCGACGGTGATGATCTCCGGCTCGAACGACAAGCTCACGCCCTGGCCGGCATCCGACTCCGGGAACGCAAACCGGTAGTCCGGGCGGTAAGTCTTCGCCGCGTCCGACAGGTTGCGGATCGTGAGCGTCTTGGTGGCTTGGTACGGCTCCACGTCGCTAGTGGTGTGGATGTTGCCGAAGCTGAGCCCGGCGATGCCGCGCTGCGAGCGCACCACGGTCATAGCCGAGGCGCTGGCGCGAGCATCGACAAGACCCGCCCCTTGGCGCGCGACGGGCGCAAGACTGCCGCCGGTCTCCTCGGGCGTAATGTGGATGACCGGGCGAGCGTAGTTCATCGCCAGCGCCGAGATGTCAAGCGGCCGCAGCCCCAGGTCCTCGTCGTAGTTGCGCTGCCACAGCAGCGCCGCCACGCCGGTCACCATCGGGCCGGCCATCGAAGTGCCGCTGAACTTCTCGCCGTTGTTGCCGGTGCCGGCGCGCGCCGCCATGATCATCTGCCCGGGGGCCGAGATCTGCGGCTTAATGGCGCTGAGGTGGCGGCTCGGCCCGCGACTGCTGTCGGGCGACACCGTGTCGGTAAGCTCGACCTCGCGGTGGGCGTCCAGGCTCACCGTGACCGGGATCTCCTGGTCGTAGATCAGATCCAGCAGCTTCAACCCACTGGACCGCTCGACCATCACACCAGGAATGCCTGGGCCGTTGGCGCAGTCCGACGGCGCGCCGCAGCCCATGATGGTCCGCGGCCTCGCGTCGCTGAACACCACAACGGCGATCGCGCCGAAGGTCTCGGCATTCGTGATCTTGTCGTAGAAAGCGCACGTGCCTCGCTCGATTAGTGCGATCTTGCCGGTGAGATCCTGCGCCGGCTCCGGCGTGCGGCCTAGGCCGTCGTTGCATGCCATGCCGTACCACGCCAGCTCGGAGACGATCTCTCCCTGCAAAGCGAGGGGCGGCAGCCAGGCGTTCTCGCCGCTCGACGCGCCCTCGATGGCCATCTCGCTCGATGTGCTGGGCTCGCCGTCCGCCTCCCAGTCGGCGACGACGGCGAGGGCGAACTCCTGTGGCGGCGTCGTGTTGGCCACGCTGAGCGCCAGCTCGGAGCTGGCCGGCGAGCCGGTGATGTACGGGAAGTGCCCGTCGTTGCCGGCCGAGGCGACGACCGTGACTCCGCTCTCGATCACGGCGTTGATGGCCGCCTCCGCCTCGACCATGCCGCCGCCCCAGTCGGAGCCGAGGCTCAGGTTGATGATGTCGATCTTGGTGTTGGGTGGCGCGCCGAGCGGCGCAAGATCGGGATTGCCGACGGCGACCGCGAAGTTGTTGCGGACCACCCACTCCATCGCGTTGTTCGAGAGCCTGGTCGAGCCCTCGGCGCCGACGGGGTCGCCGAAGACTTTCAAAGCCACGATGCTGGCGCCCGGCGCGACCCCGGCCGAGATGAGATCGGTCGCCATGCCCGCGGCGATGGACGACACGTGGGTCCCGTGAGCGCGCGCCTCCGGATCGAGCGGGTCGGGATCCGGCGTCGGACCCGTGCACACCACGCCCGGACCGGGCTGGCAGCTCGGCGAGTAGCGCTGCCCCGCCAGATCGTAGCCCCCGATGACCTTCTCGGTCGGGAACGACCCCGGCTCGATTATGTTCTCGTCGTTGCTGGTGTAGGCCTCGACCGTGCCCTCGCCGCCGAAGGCCGCGTGCGTGTAGTCGACACCGGTGTCGATGATCGCGATGACCGCGCCCGTGCCGTCGTAGCCCAGGTCCTGCCAGACTTGGGTCGCCCCGATGTGGGGGACGGCGTCCTCCAGCTGCGGCTCGAGCAGTGGCGCAGCGCGCACAGCCTGGACGCCGGGCAGCGCGGCGATCTCCGCGACCTGATCGAGAGTGGCCTCGACGAGGAAGCCGTTCAGGATGAGCTGGAAGCTGCCCTGGACGTCGGCGCCGGTCGCCTCGATCGCGGCCGCGGAACCCCGCTGCAGCTGCTGCAGGCGCGCGTCGAGCGCGGCCAGGTCAGGCGCCGGCGAGATCGCGAACCCGTCCGGTACCGCCCCGCCCCCGACGCCGCCAGCCAGGTACGCGGCATGGGCCGCGGGGCCGTCGTCCGCCAGCTGCTTGAGAGTCGGTGCGTCGAGCCGCACGATGACACCGACGCGCTCGGAGCTCTGGTCGATCGAGTCGTCTGTGAGCGACTCGAGCAGCACCGGGCCGATCTCGGCCCTTCCGGCGGCCGCGACCGGCGCAGAGCCGACCGACGCGGCGGAGAACGTCAGGATCATCGCTAGCGCCACGAGAAGCGCAGACGTCCTGGTGCGAAGCATGTTGACCTCCCTACGGGCGCGCCGGCTCAGCGAGCCGCGGGCGCCGACGATGCCGTCGCGGTCCCTACCGCGTGGCTAGAGTGCCTCGAATGAGTCCTCGATACGGATTGACCGAGCCCAGCCCGGTTATAACGAGCGGCGCCGCTCCGGCGTGACCCCCGCCCGGCTCGCGGCCGGCGAGAGGCGACCCATGGGGCGGCGCCAAGATCTATCTTCCGTGAACCATCGTTGGCGTAGTGTCCGATCGCGGTTGAGCGCTAGCGCCCGCTCCGGCCGCTACCGCCTCCGCTGCGACGACCGCCGCGGCTCCCGCCGCGGCCGCCAGACCGGGATCGGCCGCCGACGCCGCTGTCGCTAGCCCGCGCCTCTTCGAGCGTCCACCCTTCGAGAACCGCGCGCCGGCTAAGCCGCACCTTGCCGTCGGTGACGTCGGTGACCATGACGAGTATCTCGTCGCCGACCTGGACCACGCTGCCGACGTTGTCGACGCGGTCCGTCGAGAGCTGCGAGATGTGAACCAGCCCGTCGGTCCCGGGCAGGATCTCGACGAAGGCGCCGAAGTCGGTCGTCCTGACCACCTTGCCGCTGTAGGTCTTGCCCAGCTCGGGTCCCGCGGTTAGGGCCAGGATCATCTCCTTGGCCTCTTCCGCGCCCTCGCCGCCGACCGCCGCCACGTAGACGGTGCCGTCGTTCTGGACGTCGAGCTTGCAGCCCGTCTCCTCCTCGAGCGACCGGATCGTCTTCCCGCCCGGACCGATCAGCTTGCAGATCGAGTCGGGGTCGATGTGGAGCGTGAGGATCCGCGGCGCGTACGGCGAGATCTCGTCGCGCGGCTCGGGCAGGGTCGCGAGCATGTTGTCGAGGATGGCCAGTCGCGCCTGCCGCGCCTGCGCGAGCGACTCGCGCAGGATCTGATCGCTGAGCCCACCGAGCTTGATGTCCATCTGGAGCGCCGTGATCCCGGACTGCGTGCCGGCGACCTTGAAGTCCATGTCGCCAAGCGCGTCCTCGAGCCCCTGAATGTCAGTGAGCACAACGTAGCGCGACGGGTCGTCGTGGTCCGTCACCAGGCCCATGGCGATTCCCGCGGCCGGGGCGGACATGGGCACGCCGGCATCGAACAGCGAGAGCGTGCTCGCGCAGACGCTGGCCATCGACGACGAGCCGTTGGACGCCAGCACCTCTGACACGATGCGCACCGTGTACGGGAACTCGTCCTCGCTCGGGATCAGCGGGCGGATGGCGGTCTCGGCTAGCGCGCCGTGGCCGATCTCGCGCCGCTTGGGGCCGCGAAGGAACCACGTCTCGCCGGTCGAGTACGGCGGGAAGTTGTAGTGGTGCAAGAACCGCTTGGTTTCCTCCGGGCGCAGCGTGTCGAGGCGCTGCTCCTCGCCGAGGGTGCCGAGGGTCGTGATCGACAGGACCTGCGTCTCGCCACGCTGGAACAATCCGGAGCCGTGCGCCCGCGGCGATACTCCAACCTCCGAGCGCAGAGGGCGAATCTCGTCCGGACCGCGGCCATCGGGCCGTATTCCCTCGTCCAGGATGCGATCGCGGACGTGCTCCTTCAGCATCTGGTTGAACGCGCCCGCGACATGCCGCGGGTCAACGTCCTCGTCGTCGGCGTAGGCCGCCATGCACTCGTCGCGGATCTCGTCGATGGCCTCATTGCGCGCCGTCTTGTCGAGGCTCTGCGCCAGCACGTCGTCGATGCGCTGGCCGTACTCGCGCTCGACGCCGTCGACGAGCTCCTGCGGGAGCTCGTCCTGCGTCAGCTCCCGCTTGGACTTGCCAACATCGGCCCGCATCCGGTTCTGCACTTCGATTATCGGCTGCATCGCCGCGTGCCCGGTCCGGATGGCCCGTATGATCGTCTCTTCGTCCAGCTCGTGCGCGCCCGCCTCGACCATGAGGATGGCGTCCTTGGTGCCGGCCAGTCGCAGGTCGAGCACGCTGCCGACCATCTCGTCCGCAGTCGGGTCGATGACGAACTCGCCGTCGACCATGCCGACGCGAACTGCGCCGACGGGCTCGGGGAACGGGATGTCGCTGACCATCGGCGCGGCGCTGGCGCCGATCAGCGCCGGGATGTCAAGGTAGTTCTGACCGTCACTCGACAGCGCCGTGATTATGATCTGCACCTCGTTGCGGAACGACTTGGGGAACAGGGGGCGCAGCGGGCGGTCGATGAGCCGGTCCGTGAGGATCGCGGACTCGCTCGGGCGTCCCTCGCGCCTGAAGAAGGAGCCGGGGATACGGCCGGCGGCGTAGAGCCGCTCCTCGAGGTCGACCGACAACGGGAAGAAATCGATGCCCTCGCGAGGCGTCTTCGATGCGGTAGCCGTGGCCAGCACGAGCGTCTCGCCAAGCTGCACCGTCACTGCCCCGCCGGCTAGATGCGCCAGCTTGCCGGTGCGGAGCGTGAACTCCTTGTCACCGACCGTGGCGGTGTAGGAACGTTCGACCAGCTCTAGGGACGGCGCAGCAACGGCGCTCCCGGGAGCCGATGTCTGGAACGTCATAGCGTATGTACCCTCCATGGGTTGGGGGTCCCGGAGGGCAGGCACTGGGCACTGCCCCGCACCCGCTGGTGCGAACCAGTGCCCAATTCCTGAACCCCGGCGACCCTGATGATGGTGACGCGGACCGCCGTGTCGCTGCGCAGCCTAACCGCGGATGCCCAGATCCTGGATGAGCTGCCGGTAGCTGGCGGAGTCCTCGCGCGCCAGGTAGCGCATGAGCCGCCGGCGCCGGCCAACGAGCTTCAGCAGGCCGCGGCGCGAGTGGTGGTCGTGCTTGTGCGTCTTCATGTGCTCGGTGAGTTGTCGGATCCGCTCGGTCAGCAGCGCGATCTGGACCTCAGACGAGCCAGTGTCGTTCTCCTGGCGGCCGTACTGGGTCACGATCGATTCAGTCTGCTCTTTGGACAGCGCCATGAAACCTCCGGTGCCTTATGGATAACCAGTTAAGCCTAGCACAGCGCGCTGGACGGTAGAAACGCGGGGCACGTTTCACGCCAAGCGACAGCGACACGCGCCGGGCCGGGCCGGGCAGCTGGCGCTTGCGAGTGCTGGGTCCATCTCGCGACGCACGCCCTCCAGCGGGGCAGAGGACCGCGGAACCGGCCCCAGCCGCGCTATGGCGAACGGGTGAGCAGCGGCGGCGGCAGGACCACCGGCTGCGTGATAACGGGCAGGCCCGTCTCGCGAGTCGGAGTCGGCTGGTCGGGTGGCTGGTCGGTCGGCGGCCCGGTGGCCGACGGGACAGGCAGCGCGGTCGGGAGCGCGGTGTCAGTCGCGGTTGCCGCAAGAAGAGTCGGGATAGTAGTGATCTCGGGCAGCACCGGGCGTGGGGTCGGCGTCGGAGTGCCGGCCGCGTCCTCGGTCGGGGTCGACGTGACTTGCCGCTGCACAGGAGTCGGCGCCATCTGGTCCGGGTCCGCCGTTCCCACGATGGGAGTCATAGCAGTCGGCAGCGGCTCGACGGTGGGCACGGCCGGTGACGGCTCGGCATCGCTCAGGACGAGCAGCAGGATCCCGGCCGCGTAGCACGGCAGTGTCAGGAGGATGATCGCGATCAGCAGGCTGTAGAGCCGCCGGCGCGACGACGGCTGACGGTCGAGCCAGTCTGCGAGACGGTCCAGCATTGCGATCCTGAGGACTGAGTGGCGCGGCCGAATCCGCCGTCGCGGATGCGTGCGCGGGCCGCAAATGGGGATCCCCGAGGCGGCGTCGAGCGCCGCATCCTAGCACCCGGCCTGATCGTTGTCAACGCTCGGTCAGACTGGTATACTCGCCGGCCGCTGAGGGCCCGACGCCGGCGCACAGGAGGATCCGAGATGACGGCAAATACCGACTCCAAGCTCGACTATCTGACCGACCAGCTCCAGGAGCTGCGGGACAAAGGGCTCTACAACACGATTCGCAGCATCCAAAGCCCGCAAGGCGCCTGGCTGGTCATCGACGGGCGCAGGGTGCTGAACTTCTGCTCGAACAACTATCTCGGCTTCGCGAACGACCCGGTCATCACCGAGGCGGCGCGCTCCAAGATGGACGAGTTCGGGCTGGGCCCGGCCGCCGTCCGCTCCATCGCCGGCACCATGGACGTGCACCTCGAGCTCGAGCGGCGCCTAGCGGGATTCAAGGGCGTCGACGACACGATCTCGTTCCAGAGCGGCTTCAATGCCAACACGGCCGCGATACCGGCCCTGGTGGGCAAGGGCGACGCCATAGTGTCCGACGAGCTGAACCACGCGTCGATAATAGACGGCATTCGACTGACGAAGGCCGATCGCCACATCTACAAGCACCGCGACATGGCATCCCTCGAGGAGAAGCTGCGCGAGGCGCGCGCCGACGACCCACGAGCGATTCTCATCATCACCGACGGCGTCTTCTCCATGGACGGCGACATCGCGCCGCTGGACGAGATCGCGCGCCTGGCCGGCGAGTTTGACGCCATCACCATGGTGGACGACGCTCACGGCGAGGGCGTTCTCGGTCGCGGTGGGCGCGGTGCGGTCGATCACTTCGGGTTGCACGGCGTGTTCGACATCGAGACGGGCACCATGTCCAAGGCCTTCGGGGTGGTCGGCGGCTACGTTGCCGCCAAGCAGCCCATCGTCGACTGGCTGCGCCAGCGAGCGCGCCCGTTCCTCTTCTCGAGCGCGATGACGGTGCCCGACACGGCGGCGTGCATCGCGGCCGTCGACATCCTGGAGGCGTCGACCGAGCGCGTCGATCGTCTCTGGGAGAACGGCCGCAAGTTCCAGGCCGAAATGCGGCGGCTTGGCTTCGATCTCGGAGTCACGCAGACGCCGATCTCGCCGGTCATCCTCGGTGAGGAGAAGCTGGCCCAGGAGTTCTCGAGGCGGCTGTTCGAGGAGGGGGTGTTCGGCACGGCCATCGCCTTCCCCACGGTGCCCATGGGCAAGGCGCGAATCCGGGTGATGATCTCGGCGGCGCACAGCGACGAGGACCTGGAGTTCGGCCTGGAGAAGTTCGAGAGCGTGGGGCGTGAGCTCGGGGCGCTGTAAGCGTTGCGGGCCCGCCGGCGGGTCCGGGCATACAGGATGATAGCGGTAGGGGAGTTGGGGCCGACGAGCTAGGTCTCGTCCGGCAGGTCGTCGTCCAGCAGGTCGTCATCCAACAGGTCGTCGTCGAGCTCATCGTCGTCGAGCCGATCATCGTCGAACGGGTCGCTGTCGTCGGCGTCGATGTCGTCGCGGGAGATGTCCAGCCCGCGGCCGTCACCCTCGTGGGTGTGCTCGTCGGCGCCGTGGTCGTGATCGTGCCGCACGCGCTCCTCGATCAACCGCGGGTCCACGTACTGCACCTCGCAGCCAGTGATGTCGGGGCCATCGACCAGCGAGCCGTCCTCGAGCCGCAGGTCTTCGTCGGCGATCAGCTCGTCGTCCAGGCCCGACCACGGCAGCTCGCCCTCCGCCAAGTCGATCGTAGCCAGCGCGTCCTCGAGCGCCTCTACCTGGTCGTCGCCCTCCAGCTCCGCCAGCAGTGTCTCGACCGCCCGGCGCGCGTCGCGCCCGCCGATCTCGCCGAGAGCCCAGATCGCCTCGAGCTGGACGGACCGGTCGTCCCCGCACGCCAGCTCGACGAGCGCCGGCACCGCGTCCGGGATGGCCAGCTCACCAGCTGCGTGCGCTGCCTCGAGGAGCAGCTCGGGTGCGGACTCGTCGAGATGCGCCACCACCTCCGCTGCCCACCGGTCGTCGAAGGAGTTGCCCATTGCGCGCAGCGCGCCCGCCCGCATGACGCTCTCGTGGGACTCGATGGCCTCGTCGATTAGGGCGATCACGCCCGGATCCTCGGAGTAGGCGGCAGACTCCAGCGCCCGGCGCCGGACCTCGGTCTCCTCGGCGTCGTCCGCCGCGGCGTCCAGTAGGGCCGCGACCGCCGTGCCGGCTACCTCTTCGTCCAGCTTGCCGAGCTGAGCACGTTCCACGAACCGGCCCAGGGCCGCAGCCGCTCTCGCCCGCACGGCGGCGCCTGTGTCGGAGCCAAGCATGTCGACGAGGCGGCGCATGAGCGGCATATCGTACCGCTCCCACAGGCCGTCCACGCCGAGCGCTCTGACCTCGGGCTCGTCGTCGTCGAGCATGGCGGTGAACTGCGGGGTGTAGTCGACCTGGAAGTCGATACCGCGAACCTCGGTGTTTGCCAGGTTGGTG
>JBJYWW010000221.1:0-7711 GCA_046259645.1 Anaerolineae bacterium | reverse complement strand
GCCGAGGCCATCGGCACGCGCGTGCTCGAGGGCGAGGCCCCGGAGCACCCCGATCAGGCTGGCGTGACGCTGCCCATGCCGCCGCCGCTACACGACCCCGGCTCGATCTCCGGCGTGACGATGCAGGGCGCGGACAACCTCAAGACGCGGATAGCGGGGTGCTGCCACCCGCTTCCGGGCGAGGCGGTCGTCGGCTACATCACGCGCGGCCAGGGCATCACGCTGCACCGGTACGATTGCCGGAACATTGCCAGACTGCGCGACAGCGAGCCCGACCGGTTCATCACCGTGAGGTGGCAGCAGACCGACGAGCACGCCTATCCGGTCGAGCTGCAGATCCTGGCGTACGACCGCCCAGGCCTGGTGCGCGACATATCTGACGTCATCGCCCGCCGCGGCGCCAACATGGCGTCGATCAGCGCCGCCACCAACCCGGCCGAGGGGTCGGCCGTCGTGACGGCGATCGTCCGCATCTCGTCTTACTCGCACCTCACTGGCTTGCTGGACAAGATCGCGACCGTCGAGAACGTCATCGACGTTCGGCGCGCCGCCGGCTAGAAGATGGCCGCCGATCGTACCGCCGAGAGCGACGAGGGCCGCGGCTTCGGGTCGTTCGTCCTTCTGATCGGGCTGGCTTTCGTCGTGCTCATTGTCGTCTACGTCTACGTGGGTCGGCTGTCGCGGTCGGCTGGCCCGTCGGTGGCGGGCGAGGAACTTACGACGGCGTCAGGCGCTGCCCCGGACGGCAGCGTCGGTGCGGAGTGGCTGACCGCGCGCGACGCGTCGCCCGGCGCGGGCGCCGCGGGCTCGGCCTCGGTCGAGCCGGGGCTGCTGCCCACGCAGCCTCACAGCGATGCGCAGATCGTCGCCTACCGGGATGAGCGGTCGGGCTTCCGGCTGGATGTGCTCGACACCTGGCTCCCCGTGGTGGTCGAACCACCAGCCGACCGGGGGGAGCAGGACCGCGACAGCTACGACGTGGTCTTCGTGTCCGGCGATGGCGACGGCGGCGAGCGGCTGGCAGTGCTGGTCAGACCCGACCCGGAGGATGGCGCGCTCGCCCGGCTGGCGGACAGCCTCGTGCCGGGCCTGGCGCCGGTCGACTCGCGCGCCGGGGCCAACGCGACGATCGCGGACCGGCCGGCGGCGCTGCTGTGGCGTGACGAGTCCCCCGTCGCTCCAGCGCAGTACGCCGCCGTGCTCGCTGACGAGGGCCGCACCTACGTGATCGCGTACAGCGCGGCGCGCGGCGGGGAGATGATCCAAGAGTTCCTTCGGGCCCTGGTGACGTTCGAGCTAGGCGAGGATGAATCTGCGGACACGGTGCCGCCCATACCGTCACCGTCGGGGCTCTACTTCCACGCCTTTGCGCCGCGGGACGACGGCGGGGCCGGCGACTAGACGGCGAGCCTCGAAGGCGCGCCGCGCACGCGCACTGGACGGCGCCTCGGTCAGTCCTCCAGCGAGCTCAAGTATCGATCGATGGCCATCCCGGCGGCTGCCCCCTGGCCCACCGAAGTCGACACCTGGCGCCACACGGGGTCCATGATCTCGCCTGCCGCGTAGACGCCCTCCACGCTGGCGCGCATTCTGTCGTCGACGATCACGTAGCCGTGGTCGTCGGTGTCCACTTGTCCTTCGACGATCTTCGAGTTGGGGTAGTGCCCGATGAAGATGAACACACCCGACGCGTCGAGGCGCCCCTCCTCCCCGGTGTCGGTGCGGCGGGTCTTCACGTACTCGACCTTGCCGTCGCCGGCGATCTCCTCGATGACCGTGTTCCACTCGAAGTCGATCTTGTCGTTGGCCATCGCACGCCTCTGGAGGCTCGCGCCGGCGCGCAGCTCGTCGCGACGGTGCACCACCCGCACCGAGTCCGCGAATCTCGTGAGGAACAACGCCTCCTCGATGGCGCTGTCGCCGCCACCCACCACGAGGACGTCCTGGCCCCTGAAGAAGGCGCCGTCGCACGTCGCGCAGTAGCTGACGCCCCGCCCGACCATGTCGTCCTCGCCCGGGACGAGGAGCTTGTTGGGCGACGCGCCAACGGCGACAACGACGACTCGGGCCTCGTGCTCGCCGCCGAACGTGGTCACCTTGTGCGGTGGGCCGGAGAAGTCGACCTCCGTCACATCGTCGTAGATCAGCTCAGCGCCGAACTTCTCGACGTGGCGCATGAAGTTGTCGGTCAGCTCGGCGCCGGTGAGGTCATCCGGGAACCCGGGGTAGTTGTCGATCTCCCAGGTCATGGACACCTGCCCTCCGAGCTGCGGTCCGGTGAGCACCGCCGTGGACCGCCCGGCCCGAGCGGTGTAGAGGGCAGACGCGAACCCGGCCGGGCCGCTCCCGATGACGATGACGTCCTTCATGCGCGTTGCTCCTCACGGCGAGCGTCGCCGCGGTGTGTCACAGGGTTCGCCCTTGCGGCTCCGGCTCGCGCGGCGTAGCGGCGGCAATTCTATGGACCTCAGCAAGCCGGAGCAAGAAGGCGCCCGGCGCGCCCACCGCGAGTCAGGACTCGGCTGTGGGCGGCGGCGCCTCCGCCGTCGGCGACGGCGCGGGCGGGCGCCAGCGCGTTGGTGGCGGCGGGTAGCCGGATGTGGGAGGGGCCAAGGTGGGCGGTGGTGGATAGGCCGTCTCGACCTCGACACCCGGCACGGTCGTGACGATCGGCATCGCCGTTCTCTCGTCCGGGGAGGCGGCGCCGTCGTCGCCGCCGCTCCCCCGGTCCCGTCGGTCGTCGTCACGCCGGTGCTCGGACGGCGCGGGCGACGCCGTCGCTGTCTCCGTCGGGGCGCCCGTGCTGGTGCCGGCGGAAGCAGTCGGACGCAAGGCGGGTCGGACTCCCTCGTCGGCGGTCGCCGGTGGCGTTCGCTCCTCGATCGCCGCCGAGGCGGTCGCGGTGAGGCTCAACAGCGCAGCGTCGAGCGTGGCCGCGGCGGCGGTGGCGTCCGGCAGCGGCTCCGGCGCGGCGGTTTGCATCGACCGCCACGTGATCAACAGCGCAACGCCGAGCACGGCGGCGAGAGTGATGAGCGCACCGGTCGAGGCAACGGGGCTCAGCCGGCGCAGCCACGTGCCGACCAGCAGGGTGCCGCCGCGCCCGGTGTCGAGCTCGCCACCGCGCATTGCGTCGGGCCTCCCGGCACGTGACGCTCCCCGGCTCCGCATCCTCTTGCGACCGGTCCGCCACGGACCCTCAAGAGAGTCCGCGTCCAGGGGCGGTGTGCCGCCTGTCGCGGGAGCGCCGCTCGGTCGTCCGAGGCCGGCGGCGCGGCGCGCCAGGTCCAGGGCCCGCGTGCGAGCCACGGCCGACCATCGCGTCGCCACCACCGACGCTGCCGCCAGCGGAGAGGTAGCGATCTCCGGGTGCGCCCTGGCTCCGATCACGGTGGGGCGAGAGACATCCGTTATGTCAAACCGTGGCGCGCTTGCGGGCTCTGGCAGCTCGCCGGCGGCCAGCGCCGTCATCACGTCGCCCAGCTGCGCCAGCAGATCGCGGCACTCGCTGCACGCGCTTAGGTGACCAGCGACCTCCGGCATGACGGTGGGCGCCTCCTGCCCGGCCCGCTCGGCCGCCAGGTAGCCCGCGAGTCGCTCCTCGCACTCGGCGCAGGTGATCTCGTCATCACGGCCCGACGCGACGGCCGTGGCGAGGCGCTCGAAGCGCGCGCGGCAAAGGGGACAGGCGGCGACGTGCTCCCTTGCCGCTCTGAGCTGCGCCGGGTCAGCCGCGGTCTCCCAGCCGGCAACCAGGGCGATGGCGTCGCGACAGACCGATGCCTGACGCGTCACGACGGCCGCACCTGTTCGCGCTTGGCGTCCATGTCGACACGACGCGCCGTGAGCGCAATCGATTGCACGGCACGGCGGACGCAGATCGCGTCAATCATCGTCCGCGGCCCTCTCCGGTGCGCCACCACGACAACGCGCCAGGCGGCGCATGAACTCCTCATCGCGGCGCAGCTTGGCGAGGTCGCGGCAGCGGATCACGTGGACGTTGCTGCGACTGGTGCCCAGCATGTCGGCGAGCTCAGCGTCGTCGACCTCGCCGAGGTAGCCGTGCAGCAGGACCTCCTTCGAGCTGTCGCTGATCACGCTCAAGTGCTGGATCCCGAGCATGAGCTCGCGCAGCGCGCTCTGCGCCAACGAGTCGTCTATCTCGTCCGCGCCCTGGCCAGCTAGCCGTTCGGCGGCAGATCTGCCTTCGTCGTCGACGACGTCGAGACGGACCTGGTCGCGGAGCGCGACTCGCTTCGTCCGGCGGATCTCCGACCGCGGGTCCATGCGCCTCTTCGCGTCGCGCAGCTTGTTCAGTGCAATGCGGGCCGACCAGCCGATGAAGCTCGCCGGTTGGTCCGGCCCGCGCCCGGCCTCGAGCTGCCGCCAGATGGTGACGACCGCCTCCTGAGAGCAGTCCGCAGGGAGGTGCTCGGTGCGCGGATCGCTCTCGACCCGCCGCAGCAGCATCCGGTACAGCAGCTCGCCCAGTTGCTGGAAGGCGGCTGCCCGGGTGCCCTCGTCCTCTGCCAGGCAGGCGGCAAGCAACTGCTCGGGGTCGGGCGGTCGGGACAACGGGATCTCCAGACGCTTGCTCGGGCGGCGAAGTATGCCCGCGCCTTGTGCGGCCAACAAGGGCGCTGCGGCGACTCCGAGCCTTGCCCCTCGGGCGGCGCGGCGTATCTTTGGCGCCGTGAGCGTCGGTCAGCCGAACCACTCATCGAGCCCGGGACAGCCCGGGGCGAGCGTCGCCCCGCGACCGGGAGCGGCCTCGCACGGGGTCTCGAATGCGCAGCCGCGAGGCAATGCGGAGAGATCGTCAGCGCGCATGGCGCAGGCGGCCTCGCGCGGCATGCCCAGCATGGTGTGGCGGGCCGGCCAGGACAGGCGGATGGCGATGATCGCCTCGGCGATTGACCTTCTGAGCGCCTGCGTCCTGGACATCGGCTGCGGTCTCGGCGCATACAGCGAGCGCATGACCCAAGCCGGCGCGGTCGCCATCGGGACCGAGATCGAGCTTGCGCGCGCGGCGGGGGCACTTGAGCGCGGGATCCCGGTGGCGTGCGCGGTCGCCGAGGCGCTGCCGTTCGCGGACTGCTCGTTCGACGCCGTGCTGTCACACGAGGTCCTGGAGCACGTAGCGGATGATCGGCTGGCGGCGCAGGAGATGGCCCGGGTGCTCCGAGCGGGCGGTCGGGCCGTGGTGTTCGTGCCCAACCGCTGGTGGCCGTTCGAGACGCACGGCGTGCGATGGCGCGGGGATTACCGGTTCGGCAACTTCCCGTTGGTGAACTACCTGCCGGACGTGCTGCGCAATCGCCTGGCGCCGCACGTCAGGGTGTACACGGGAGCGTCACTGCGGCAGCTGTTCGACGGCCTGCCGGTCGGTATCACCGTCTCGACGCAGATCTTCCCCGGTTTCGACAAGCTGCTCCTGCGACGCCCGCTCTTCGGGCAGCTCGCGCGACGCGCTCTGTACGCGCTCGAGGGCACGCCGGCGCGCCGCCTCGGGCTGTCCCACCTGATGGTCGTCGAGCGCACGGGCGCGCCGGCCGCAGGGTCGTCCGGAGAGCAGGCGGCCCTCGGCCTGGCAGGTCAGGCCGAGGAAGAGCGGGAGGCGTCGGGAAGCAGCGGTTGACTGCCCTGATCCGCACGGCTAAGATGGTGAGGCCACCCACGCTCCCTCCGGGAGCGTTTTGCATGCACGGACAACGTGTGGCGAGCAGTCCGCAGCCAGACCACACCCCCTTCTACGTTGCCTTCAGTCACGTATCCGGCATCGGTCCCGTGCGCCTTGCCGCGCTGCTCGACCGGTTCGGCAACGTCGAAGCCGCGTGGAACGCCAGCAGGCGCGAGCTGGCGGCGGTGCTGGACAATAGGTCGGCCGCAGCCGTCGTCGAGACACGGCGGCACCTGGATCTGGGCCGCTCGATGAAGTCCCTGGTGGAGCTGGGGGCGCAGGTTCTCACCCAGGACTCAGCGCAGTACCCCGCGCGGCTGCGCGAGATACCCCGTCCTCCGTTCGTCTTGTACGTGACCGGCTCCGCGGACGCGTTGTCGCGGCGCTCGGTGGCGGTAGTGGGCACGCGCCGGGCCAGCGACTACGGGCTGATGGCGGCCCGCCGCCTGGCTGGCGGCATTGGGGATCGCGGCGTCGCGGTGGTGTCGGGAATGGCTCTCGGCATCGACGCCGCTGCCCATCGGGCCGCGGTGGACACCAGCGGGAGCACGATCGCAGTGCTCGGCTGCGGTCTCGACATCGACTACCCTTTCGCCAACAGGTCGCTGCGCAAATCGGTTGACTCTCGCGGCGCCGTAGTGACGGAGTACCCGCCGGGGACCACGCCTCTCGCAGGCAACTTCCCGGCCAGAAACCGCATAGTGAGCGGCTTGGCGCTGGCAACGCTCGTCGTCGAGGCCGGCACTCGCAGCGGAGCGCTGATCACGGCGCGACTCGCCCTGGACCAGGGCCGCGAGGTGTTCGCCGTGCCCGGCTCGATCTTCAGCGAGCGGTCCGCCGGCTCGAATGGGCTCATCGCGGCCGGCGCGGCGCCGGCGCTGTCGGCAGGCGAGCTGTTGGAAGCTCTCGAGCTCGAGAGCCTGGTGCCATCGGGCACGCCGGCACCCGAGCCGCGCGACGCGACGCAGGCGGCCTTGTTGCGGCTCCTCGGCGAGGGACCGTTGCACGTCGACGACCTGTGTCGCGCGGCCGGCATCCCCGCGTCGGACGCCGCCCGCGCGCTCACGCTCATGGAACTGAGAGGATGGGTACAGCACATGGGAGGCATGAGATGGATGGCCACGAGGTGAGCGCGTATGCAGTAGTTCTGGCCGGCGGCACCGGCACGCGCATGTGGCCGTACTCGCGGCGGAGCCGGCCCAAGCAGCTCTTGCCGCTCATTGGCGAGCGATCCCTGCTCCAGGCGACTGTCGAGCGACTGGCGCCGTACGTGCCGCCAGAGCACGTCGTAGTGGTGACCAACGCGGAGTACGTGCCGGAAGTGCGGCGGCAGCTGCCGGAGGTGCCGGCCGCACAGGTGATCGGCGAGCCATCCGCGCTCGGAACGGCCGCGGCCGTCGGCCTCGGCGCAGCCGTCGTTGGCGCCCTCGACTCCGCGGCGACCATGTTCGTGCTCCCCGCGGATCACATCATCGAGCCCAGGTCACGCTTCCATGCCGACCTCGCTCGGGCAGAGGAGGTGGCCGCGACCGGGCGGCTCGTCACCTTCGGCATACCGCCGACCGGTCCCGAGACCGGCTATGGGTACGTCGAGATCGGCGATCCCCTGCCTGGTGATGCGGGCGCGTACGACGTCGTCCGGTTTGTCGAGAAGCCGGACCGAGACACCGCCGAGGAGTACGCGGCCGGGGGACGGCACCTGTGGAACAGCGGCATGTTCGCCTGGACAGTGCCCGCCATATCGTCCGCTCTGGCAAAGCACCTGCCGGACCTAGCGGCGCGCGTGGCCGAGCTGACCGCCCTGGACTTGTCGGGCGGCGGGCAGAGCGAGAAGCTCGCCGAGGTTTGGGCGCGCATCACCGATCGCACCACCATCGACTACGGTGTCACCTTCGAGCGGGGAATTCGCATTCGTTTCGGCGACCGTTCGCATTTGCATATCTCCGGGACGGCCAGCATCGACAAATGCGGTGAGATAGTGCATCCGGGAGATATTCTGAAACAGACGGAACGGACGGTCGCCAATATCGA